>JAHZKN010000095.1 GCA_022600335.1 Alphaproteobacteria bacterium | reverse complement strand
ATGTCCGCCAACCGATCTGAAATAAGTTGCGCATTCGCTAACATGTTGCGCAAATCATGATTGACCTTACTCACCGCCAATCCCAATTGCGCCAGCCGTGTTTTTTGTAAAAGCAACTGGGCCAGCTGCTTTTGCATGTCAGCAAGTTCACGCTCGGCCGTACCAATTTCATCCATTCGACCGGACGGCTGAACGATGCGCTCTGGATCCTCTGGGTTTTTGCTAAAATGCAGCATGTTTCGGGTTAGGCGTGTCAACGGACGGACAAGCAAACCCGCCAAAGCCAAATAAACAAGCGCAGCGGTCAACAGCGAAATGATGATCGACAGACCAAATACGTTGGACGCATTCTGCCGCATGGCCCGTTTCAGCGGTGCTTCAGGTAGGACCACCTCAATAATGTCATCGCGACGCGGCCCGAGCAGTCCAATGATGCGTAGTGTTCGATCATCGTTTGTAAAAAAGATCCTCAGGGCATCACGAATTTGGGAAATGCTGACCCAGAATCTTGTGCGCAGCGATGTATCAGAGATCGGTCGGAGATCGTAACTCTCATCAATTGTCAGCGCCATGACAGGTGGAAGCACAAGTCGCCGACGTCCGCCACGGCGAATTGCAACCGCCCGCACCAACGCTGTGCGCAGCAATTCGCTGCGCAAGGACGGAGGAATATTACCGTCTGTTGCTGCATCGGCTGCAAGCGAGGAGACATAGCTTGTCGTGATCCGATCGTTGAGCCAATCGACGCGAAACTTGGCAATCGATGGTAAAAAAATCAGAAGTTCTGCGATCATAACAAAGGCAGCAGTCATCAAAAGCAACTTGCCGGACAGGCCCAATCGCGTACCACGCGACTTTAGACGGTCAATAACAGAACGCAACGCGTTGGTGGCGCGCTGAAAGAGCCGCGCAAGCGTATCCCATAGTCCTGATTTTTCTGGTGCCACGAGCATCTAGGTCCACTTAATCCTCTCATGCTGGCTGGAGTCTGGCATGTTGCGACACATCTGTCAGCAGCTGTTAGACCCGCCCTGTCCCCACAGCCCCAAAAACGAGATTGGTCGAACACGTGCTCTACATGAGGTCATGGCGCGCGATTAACCGAACTTTGCAAGCAACGAGATGACAGACCGAATGATAGGATTAGACGGCGCGGTGGCATACTGCTTAAACGCAACCCGTTTGTTGATCTCCGATAACGTTGGATAGGGCGAGATCCAACCTGTCATGGCCTTAATCTTAAGACCCTGCGAGATCGCCAGCGACCACATTTGGATGAGCTCACCAGCGTGCTCACCAACAATTGTCGCGCCCAATATTTTACCGCCCTTGCCGGTAATCACCTTGATGTGGCCGTGAGTCGCTCGCTCGGCCTGGGCGCGATCGTTCTCATGATAGGGCCACCGCAAGACATTGAATTTTTGACCCTGGTCGCGAGCGATTTTTTCTGTCATTCCGATATGCGCTAGTTCCGGTTCGGTATACGTACACCACGGAACAGAATTGTTATCGACTGACACCGGCAATCGGAACAGAGCATTGCGAATAACAAGACCTGCGTGTTGGTTCGCCATATGTGTGAATTGCAAGCCACCTGCAACATCGCCAATCGCATAAACTTTACGATTGGATGTCTTGAGACCTTTATCGACTAAAATGCCCTGACGCGCGTGTTTGATACCAGCCGCATCCAAATTTAAGTCGGTCATGTTGGGCTTGCGTCCAACGGCTAACAAGATATGAGAGCCTGCCACTTCGAAAGTACTCGCACCGGATTTGACGTGCGCAATCACACCGCCGCCGCTCTGCGCTTCAACTTTCTCCACAAGCGCATTTTCGCGAATATCTACACCCTCACTGCGCAATTGATCGAGAACAACGGCTGTTAATTCCGAATCTTCTTTTCCAAGTGCTGTTGCGCCCTCAAGAACTGTGACTGCACTTCCTAACCGTCGATGCGCTTGGGCAAGCTCCATACCGATAGGGCCGCCACCTACGACGATTAGGTGTTCAATCTTATCTTTATTGTCAAAAATGGTTTCGTTGGTGAAGTAGGCTACATCATCAACGCCAGGGATCGGCGGCACGAACGGTGCAGACCCGGTCGCAATAACAAACCGTCGAGCCTTGATCTCGTGCTCACCGACTTGAACGGTGCGCCGATCTGTAAAGCGCGCAGCACCAAGCAACACCGTCACACCAAGCCCTGTGAACCGTTCTACGGAATCATTGGGTGCGATTGCTGCAATGACACTTTTGACATGATCATGAACCGCACGCGGATCAATTTGAGGTTCAACATTTTTAATGCCAAACGGCGCTGCCGTTTGCATCAAATGCGCACGTTTGCCGGCTGCAATGAGCGCCTTCGACGGTACACATCCATAATTCAAACAATCGCCACCCATCTTGTGCTTTTCAATCAACACGACCTTGCGTCCAAAGGCAGCGGCAGCAGCGGCAACCGACAATCCTCCGGATCCCGCACCAATCACGCAAAGATCCGTCGTAATCCGCTCCAATTTTTCCGACGGCGCAGCTTTAGGCGACATTTCTATTTTTCCATTTGTTTAAAAAGACAGGGATTAACGCGACGATTCCCAACAACACAAATGCCGCCACCAATTCTTTTGTGACGAGCGAACTTGTGTCGATCGAGTACGTACAAGCGGACTCAGCATTGTTTGCTAGGCATTCGTTATAGGTCGCATTTTGCGCTTCAACGACACTGCCGAGCCCAGCGCCCGCAACTGAATACGCCAAAGTGCCGGGAATAATGCCAAACAAAGTACCGAT
>JAHZKN010000094.1 GCA_022600335.1 Alphaproteobacteria bacterium | reverse complement strand
GGTCGGCGCGTATTTTTAGATTGCAGGCGCGCAGTTGGATCACGCATGTCCTCCAGCTTCCCAACCGTCACGGCACATTGCCGGGCAGCGGGTATTGATCCTGCGCAGGACTTAATCCCTGTAACGCCTGCTGCCCACTACCATATGGGTGGCATTGCGACCGGTCTTGATGGGCGCTCTACAATTGAGGGACTTTGGGCCGTTGGCGAAGCAGCGTCGACTGGATTGCACGGAGCCAATCGCCTCGCATCGAACTCGTTGCTTGAAGCCGTGGTATTTGCGGACCGTGCCGCCTGCGACATTCGCCAGCTGGTTTCTTCTGAAGCTGCAACCCCGCAAGCTGAACTCAGGCAGATTGGACGATCCAAGCCTGCCAATCTTGCTCTGCGTGCTACAGCCTTGGCACGACTACGAAAGACTATGAGCAATCATGTCGCTGTAGTACGCGATGGAGACGGTTTGCGCTCAGCCTATGCCACCGTCTCAGACATCGAAGCAGCAGCTGATCAGGATCCAAGTCTTGCCAATACAGCGTTAGCAGCGCGGTTTATCACGGGTGCAGCATTGCTGCGTCAAGAGAGCCGTGGTGCGCACGCGCGCCGCGACTTCCCCGAGGAACGCTTGGAATTTCAGCAGCGGTCTTTCTTGACCCTTGATGATCTCAACCGCTTGAGCCAAGAGATGTTGGGTGCTGAACACGCTGCAAGTGCGGTAGGCGTGGATCAGTGCGCATGACGTCGCAAACAAACATCGCGCCGCTGCCATCACATCTTATCGAAGCCGTTGTAAATTCGGCTTTGTCTGAGGATCTTGGTGTTGCCGGCGACATCACGACGAACGCAACGGTTGCACCAATCCAAACAGCAGTGGCTGAAATCATCGCGCGCGAAGCGGGCGTTGTATCAGGCGTTGACTTAGCTGCAGCGGCATTCCGCGCCCTCGACCCGGCAGCAATCGTTACTCATGATGTCCAAGATGGGGAGGCGGTAGAAAAAGGTGACAGAATTGCAACCGTCTCAGGCCAAGCGCGCGCCATTCTCAGTGCAGAACGCGTGGCGCTTAACTTTGCAGGCCATATGAGCGGCATTGCGACATTAACACGTTGCTACGTTAACGCGGTCGCCAATACCGGTGCCACCATTGTAGATACGCGCAAAACGACGCCTGGCCTTAGAGCCGTTGAGAAATATGCCGTGCGCTGCGGAGGCGGCAGCAACCACCGCAGTGGACTTTTTGATGCCGTCCTGATCAAAGACAATCATATTGTTGCCGCTGGCGGCCTGGAAGCCGCAATTGAAAACGCAAAGCAATCCGCTGGACACATGGTCAGAATTGAGGTTGAGGTCGACACACTTGATCAGCTGCGCCGCGTGTTGCCACACGATGTCGATGCACTTCTTCTCGACAACATGACCGTTGAAGAGCTCGAATCTGCCGTGCAGTTGGTCGATGGTCACGCCCTCACTGAAGCGTCCGGCGGCGTAACCCTCGAAACGGTTAGCGCAATTGCTGCGACCGGCGTTGACCTGATTTCTGTTGGTGCCTTGACCCATTCAGCTCCAACACTGGACATCGGGCTCGATTTCCAACCCCGCACCGCCTGATTATTGGTGCGCTGTGGTGCAAAGCTTGATTTTGCCGTCTTTATTTGCCCTTGATTTCGCAGCGCTCTAAGTCCATGGCATTTAATGACCCAGAATATCGAGGGAAAGAGAGTACGTAATGGTTGCCCAAAGCATCATCATATGGGGCGGACTCGCGCTCGTGTCCGCGATTGCTGCTGGATTGCTGGCTGGTTGGAAAAACCGAGACTACTCGTTCTGGATGGCGTGGGGGTTCATTATCCCGGTCTTGCCACCTCTGTTGCTGCTCATCATGCCGCGACATCAAGGCCCAAGGCCTAAACGCCCATCACTTGATGATGATGATCGCCACCTCTACTAACAGCGTTATGGCGCTGTGTTCGCAACCTAACCAGCATCTGCGGAATCGTTGCCTGCAGCCAATCGAATAGCGGACTGCGCTGCCGCTAAGCGCGCAATTGGAATGCGAAATGGTGAGCATGAGATATAGTCAAGACCAACCTCATCAAAGAACAATATCGATGCTGGGTCGCCACCGTGTTCGCCACAGATCCCCATCTTAATGTCAGGATCTACGGCCCGCGCGTTGCGCACTCCAATCCGTACAAGCTCACCAACACCGGCCTGATCAATCGAAACAAAGGGATCGACATCATAAATCCCCACTCGGGTGTATTCAGAAAGAATGGTTGAAGCATCATCACGCGACAAACCAAGCCCCATTTGCGTGAGGTCGTTGGTTCCAAATGACAAAAACTCAGCAGCCTCACTTCCAGATACAAGATCGTGTGATTTTAGAGCAGCGCGCGGCACCTCAACCATTGCACCAATCTTGAATTTCAATGTCTGCCCGCTCGCACCTTCAACCTCACGTGCCGCCTCGCGAATAACATCAGCCACAAGATCAAACTCTTTTCGCGTTGCTACAAAAGGGATCATGACTTCAGGCTCAACCGCGTGGCCAGTCTTTTTCTCTGCCGCAAGCGTCGCCTCAAAAATCGCCCGCGCCTGCATTTCAGTAATTTCAGGATAGCGAATGGCTAGGCGACAGCCGCGAAAGCCAAGCATTGGATTGAATTCTGACAACTCATTAACCCGCGCTTCAATGTGCTCGAGAGAAATATCGAGGCTATCGGCAACGGCCTGCAAAGCCTGTTTGTGGTGGGGCAAGAACTCATGCAATGGCGGGTCCAACAGCCGAATTGTAACGGGCATCCCCTCCATAATTTCAAATAGATCTGTAAAGTCGCTACGTTGCATGGGGAGAATTTTATCGAGCGCCGCACGGCGACCGGCCTCATCACGCGCCAGGATCATTTCGCGCATAATTGTAATGCGGTCCGTATCAAAGAACATGTGCTCGGCGCGGCACAGACCAATACCTTCGGCT
This sequence comes from Alphaproteobacteria bacterium, assembly GCA_022600335.1. Classification (GTDB taxonomy): domain Bacteria; phylum Pseudomonadota; class Alphaproteobacteria; order Rhizobiales; family Hyphomicrobiaceae; genus JAHZKN01. The sequence continues at coordinate 965 of JAHZKN010000094.1, read as the reverse complement.
CCAAATGAGCGAGCTTGGCGGGCATCCTTTGGTGTGTCGGCGTTAGCGCGGACACCCAAACGGCGCACACCGTCTGCCCATTCAATCAAGCGCGCAAAATCGCCCGACAAATCAGGCTGTCGCAATGGCGCATTTCCGGCATAGACTTCACCCGAGCTGCCATCGAGCGTCACCGTGTCGCCTTTGAAAAAGCTGCGTCCGGCAATGCGAATGCGACCCGCTTCAGGTTCAATTTTGATCGCTCCAGCCCCGACGATGCACGGCACACCCATAGAGCGCGCTACAACCGCTGCATGACTGGTCATACCCCCACGCGCGGTCAGTACACCCGCGGAAGCATGCATGCCTTGGACATCTTCCGGACTGGTCTCGACACGCACAAGGATTGCCCGCCGACCCTGTGCTTTCATCATCTCAGCTTCTTGAGGATCAAAAACGATCTCACCAGACGCTGCCCCTGGTGATGCAGGCAACCCCTTGGCAATCAGATCGCGCGCACCGTCCGGGTCAATGGCTGCGTGCAGCAATTGGCCGAGTGACGCTGCACTGACGCTCATCAACGCCTCTTCCTGTGTCAAAATATTTTCGTCTGCCATCTCGGCAGCAATGCGGATTGAAGCTTCGGCCGAGCGCTTTCCGCTGCGTGTTTGCAACAGCCACACTTTTCCATTTTCAATTGTAAATTCCACATCCTGCATATCGCAGAACAGCTTTTCAAGGGCATGGAGATAGCTTTGCAACTCCTTGAAGACGTCCGGCATGACTTCTTCCAGCGACGGATTCTTGGCACCGATTTCCTCGCGACCAGCCTTTGTAAGGATGTGAGGTGTTCGCACACCAGAGACGATGTCTTCACCTTGAGCGTTGAGCAAAAATTCACCGTAAAGCTCTTTAGCACCTGTCGAAGGATTGCGAGTAAACGCTACACCCGTTGCAGAATTGCTGCCCATATTGCCAAACACCAT
>JAHZKN010000093.1 GCA_022600335.1 Alphaproteobacteria bacterium | reverse complement strand
TCAAGTGACCTCTAGCTTGTAACCACTAGGTATACCCAAGTTCTTTGGGTTGGGGACCGCCAGCCGTCATGATAAAGCGTGATTGTAAGGACAAAGCGGAACCGATGCCGCCTATCGCAATTCCGGCGTTGCGTCAAACAACCGTTGATGCTCAGCATAGGCAAAGCGATCCGTCATGCCTGCAAGGTAGTCCGCAATTAAACGCGTGGCCTGGCCGCCAGATAAATTTTCGCCGGCACGCCGCCAATCCACTGGCAAATCTGCGCGACCTTCCGGTGCGCGATAATGAGCAAATAAGTCCTTCACGATGTCTTCGGCGTGACGCATGACCACCATGACTCGATCGCTGCGGTAGACACGTGCAAACAGAAACGCCCGCACCTCTGATATAATGCTTTGAAATTCTTTGGAAAAAGCAATCACACCGGTTTCAGCGGTGCGAATTGCATCGGGTCCATCAGGTGCCAGCGCTTTCAGGCGACGCCGGCTCTCGCCAACCACGTCCGCAATCAGCGCGGTAATCATGCGACGAGAAATCTCATACGGCATTTGTGCAGGCGCACTATCGGATCGGGACGTCAAGTCAGCAACGATCGTATCAAGCAACGGAACATTTTTTAGAGTTGCCACACTCAGCAGCTCAGCCCGCAAACCATCATCGATATCATGGGTTAAATACGCAATATCGTCTGCAAGTGACGCGACTTGGGCTTCTGCGCTTGCCCACGAATCCAGTTCTAATGATTTCCAGTGCGCCAACTCGCGCGTCACTTTGTGGATTGGCGAGGCCGTACCGTGCACAGGGCCATTGTGCTTGGCCAGTCCTTCTAACACTTCCCAGGTCAGGTTCAGGCCTAGGAACGCCGCATACTTTCTTTCCAAACTCAACACAATGCGTAGGCTTTGCGCGTTGTGATCAAAGCCACCATGATCGTGCATTACGGCATCCAGCGCGCGCTCTCCGGCATGCCCAAATGGAGGATGACCCAAATCATGTGCAAGCGATAAGCACTCAGCAAGGTCCTCGTTCAGACGCAGCTGGCGCGCGATTGTTCGAGCGATTTGCGCCACTTCCAAACTATGCGTCAGGCGGGACCGATAGTGATCCCCCTCGTGATAAATAAAAACCTGCGTCTTATGCGTTAAACGGCGAAAAGCGGTGGAATGCAGTACCCGATCCCGGTCGCGCTGGAAGGGACTGCGCGTGGGGCAAGCATCTTCTTTGTGTTGGCGGCCGCGCAACGCCCCTGCCGCAGCCTCATAATGGGCCGGGTTGCGCGCACCTGGTGCCAGGCTCTCACCGTAGTCATTGGGCAAAGCGACTCGGGATTGCGCGAGTTCTGTACTTGCCGGGGGGCGGCTCTCAACACCCATTGTCATCCATGTCCAAATTCCAGTGGGTCACCCGGCTCTCTGACCCCAACAAAGCCCCTTACCAAAGGCCGCTGCAGTGGTTTTCACCAGGACAGACCTGCTCCCGTGTTTGACTTAACCCAAAGCCATCCTATTTACATATGATAGAACAAACACAAGGCCTGGGGCGCACCAGCTGGTACACGCCTTTGGCACCCGCAGCGGTTCTGCTGCGACTGGTATAGAGGAAGTTCCACTCTAACGCGATGACATCTGAGACCCCATCATCTGAACTTAACGCCAGTCCGGCAAATGCAGGTGCTGTGTCTGTTACTGAGCGGGCTGCAAAGCGCATCGCTGAGATTATGTCAGGCGAGCCAAACCAAACTGCCTTGCGCGTTTCGGTGGAGGGCGGTGGCTGCTCTGGTTTCCAGTACAAATTTGATCTCGTCTCGAACAGCGACGCTGACGACCTCGTCATTGAAAAGTGTGGTGCTCGTATCGTGATTGATCCGGTGTCTCTAGAATATATGTCCGGCTCTGAAATTGATTTCGTGGACGACCTAGTCGGTGCTGCTTTTAAGGTTCAGAACCCACACGCGACCGCGTCGTGTGGCTGCGGCACAAGTTTCACACTTTAGAAATCCCACGTCAGAGGCATCCTGACCCCCATGAAAATTGTGACGTGGAACATCAATGGTATCAAAGCACGCCTCAATGGCTTGACAACTTATCTCAAAGAAACATCCCCAGACGTCGTTTGCCTGCAGGAAATCAAAAGCATGGACGCCGGCTTTCCCCGTGAGGCAATTGAGGAGATCGGCTATACCGTCGTCACGCATGGGCAGAAGGGATTTAACGGTGTTGCAATTATCGCAAAATCAGACATCGAAGATATCATCATCGGCTTGCCAGGTGATGATAGTGATGTGCAAGCGCGTTATCTCGAAGCAACGGTGATTAATGGCGGTGGCGCGGTACGCATTGCCTCGCTTTTTCTGCCAAATGGCAACCCAATCGATACCGAAAAATTTCCCTACAAGCTTTCTTGGATGGACCGCTTAGAGGCCCATGCACGTGAATTGCTAAATGGCGAAATGCCAACCATCTTAGCCGGCGACTACAACGTCATTCCACAACCCGTGGACGCAAAACGGCCCGACGTTTGGACAGGTGATGCTTTGTTTCAACCAAAGAGCCGCGCCGCTTTTCGCCGCCTCGTCAATCTCGGCTGGACAGACTATTTGCGAACCTGCCACCCAGACACGCCGGAATATACGTTTTGGGATTATCAGGCAGGCGCTTGGCAAAAAGACAATGGCATCCGCATTGATCATCTGCTGCTTTCACCACAAGCCGTCGATGTCGCGCAAAGCGCTGGTGTCGACCGGTTCACACGCGGTTGGGAAAAACCATCGGACCATGTACCGGTGTGGGTGGAGTTGGCGCTAAGCTAATTCAACAGCGCGGCAAGCGCAGCGTTGCTGAGCACGCACGTCTAGCGCCGCGCGTCAGGTGTGCTCACATCGCGCAGGCTTTGCACAGGCGGCGCTGCACCACCATAGGAAAATCCAGTGTTGCTCTGTGGCTTCATGGAAGCCGCCGGCAAACGTCTGTCACCTTCACTGGTGACCGGGGCGGCACTGCCGTGAGAATCAGCTGCATCGTCGAGCATACTGCCAACGTATTCTCCATCCTGACAGGTACGAACGGGACGCGCATCAACGCGCATCGCACGGTACCCGCCCCGAAGTTCTGTTTTGCGGCCATAGCGCTTGCCCCAGTCAGCAACAATTCCCGTGGCTTGTTGGCGAACTCCGTTCGGTGCACCGCAATAGATGGCTTGGTAGATGTCTTCAATCCAAAGCCGTTCCTGTGGTGGGGCATGCTTCACCGCCACGACAATGAGCGCCAGAGCCCGCACCGGATCTGCCTTCATATATTTTCCGCGCCACAGCAGATCTGCCAAAAAGGCCTGCGCACCGGGATGTCCTTTTTCGCTCAACACAGATAGCCAATGGCGCGCCAAACGCAAGTTGCGCGGCACGCCTTCGCCGGCAAGAAACATCTTTGCAAGCTCGAACTGCGCATCTTCGTCGTTAAACGTCATCGACGCATTGTTGAGATAATCAGTCGCGCGCTCAGGATTGGGCTTGAGATTTATCTCGGACAAGCCGCGACGCACATACTTGGCATAAGCCGTCAACGCACGACCCACAATGGATGCACGTGGATCCATGTCTGGATCGACCTCTGCATACTCATCCACAATCGAGCGAAAAATTTTAAACGCTTTGACGTGATCAGTGCGCGAGCCGAGATTGTCAGAATAGATGAGAGCCAAATAGTATTTCGCAAGCAAGCTATCTTCGTCGGCCGCATAGGTCAGCGCTGGTATTGCGATCTCATAGTAGCCACCGCGATAGGCACCAAGACCTTGCTTTAGTGCAGCTTCAGGTGAGGTAAATTCAGGCTGTGCAGCTCCAACCATGCCGGCGGCAAGCGCAACAACACATGCTGCAAGGCCAATCCTTGCTTTGGCTTTGAGCTGGGCCCTAGATATCCGCATAACATAACACTTCCGCATGACCTCCAGCGTGGGTTACCGCGCCTGTACGCGCGGGCCCAACTTGGTCGGCAAATTTCCGCAAGACACCGCTTTGATATGCATTGGCCGGCGGCTTCCATGCACTTCGGCGTCGTTTCAGTTCCACATCAGACACCCCAAGATCCAGCGTACCAAGGTCTGCATCAATGGTGATGATGTCGCCGTCTTCAATCAATGCAATGGCACCACCAACGGCGGCTTCTGGGCCGACATGGCCGATGCAAAAGCCGCGCGTGGCACCAGAAAACCGGCCATCTGTAATCAAAGCAACTTTGTCTCCCGCGCCTTGCCCATATAGAGCTGCCGTGGTTGACAACATTTCACGCATTCCGGGGCCGCCCTTTGGTCCCTCGTAGCGAATAACAATGACGTCGCCGTCTTTGTAAGACCGTTCCGATACCGCTTGAAACGCGTCTTCTTCACAATCAAAGCATCGGGCGGGACCGCTAAACTTCAACGTCTTCATTCCTGCAACTTTAACAATCGCTCCCTCAGGTGCGAGCGACCCCTTAAGGCCGACAACACCGCCAGTTGGCGACAGCGGTTTTGATACCGGATAGATGACGTTTTGATTGGTGTTAAATGTGACGTCTTCGAGGTTTTCTGCGAGCGTTCGCCCTGTCACGGTCAAACAATCGCCATGCAGATAACCGCCATCAAGGAGCGTCTTTAAGATCTGCGGAACACCGCCGATGTCATAGACATCTTTGGCTACAAACTTACCGCCAGGTTTCAGGTCGGCGATGTAGGGCGTCTTTTTGAAAATCTCGGCAACGTCAAACAGGTCGAACTTCAAACCAACCTCATTGGCCATCGCCGGCAAATGCAAGGCGGCGTTGGTCGAGCCGCCAGTCGCTGCCACAACAGTTGCTGCGTTCTCAAACGCTTTCAGCGTTGCAATGTCGCGCGGGCGAATGCCATCAGAACTAAGCCGCATGACAGCTTTGCCACTTTCAACAGCAAACGCATCACGACTTTCCATCGGTGCCGGTGCGCCGGCAGAACCAGGTAGCGCCAAACCAATGGCTTCAGACACGCAGGCCATTGTATTTGCAGTGAATTGCCCACCGCATGACCCCGCTGAAGGACAAGCAACGCATTCCAATTCATGCAATTCAGCATCCGACATGCGACCGGCGGAATGCATGCCGACACCCTCAAAGACATCAACAACGGTCACGTCTTTACCGCGAAACTTGCCCGGTAAAATTGAGCCACCATACATAAACACCGCTGGCACATTTAAGCGCAGCATCGACATCATGATGCCAGGCAAGCTTTTGTCACAGCCTGCAATGCCGACAAGAGCGTCGTAGCAATGGCCGCGCATCGTCAACTCAATCGAGTCTGCAATAACTT
>JAHZKN010000092.1 GCA_022600335.1 Alphaproteobacteria bacterium | reverse complement strand
TGATATTTGGTTGCGGGGTAGCCGACTCGATGGTCTTGAAGTCCTGAGTGTCATTAAACGCACTTATCCAGAGCTCCCCGTGGTGATCATTTCTGGTCATGGCAATATCGAAACTGCGGTAACGGCTATTAAGCGCGGCGCATATGACTACATCGAAAAGCCCTTTAAGAGTGATCGGCTAGTGCTCGTAACCATGCGCGCATTAGAGGCCTCTCAGCTCAAACGCGAGGTCAAAGAACTACGTGGCCGTGCAATGGTTTCGGCAGACATTATCGGTAAGTCGGCTGCAATCAATCATTTGAAGACGGCGATTGAACGGGTCGCGCCAACCAACAGCCGGGTCTTGATCCGCGGCCCGTCAGGGTCAGGCAAGGAATTGGCGGCACGGATGCTGCATGCCAATTCGCACCGCGCCGATGCGATGTTTGTCGTTATGAACGCGGCTGCTATGGCGCCAGATCGCGTTGAAGAGGAAATGTTTGGCACTGAAGACCGCGAAGGCGGACCGCGCAAAGTCGGGGCGCTGGAAGAAGCTCACGGTGGCACGCTTTATATTGACGAAATCGGTGACATGCCGATTGAGACACAGGGTAAGATCCTACGCGTACTGGTCGAACAGAAATTTCAGCGCATTGGTGGCTCGCAGAAGGTCTCTGTCGACGTCCGCATCGTGTCTTCAACCAGCCACGATCTGGAACGCGCGATGAGTGATGGGAGCTTCCGGGAAGATCTTTATCATCGCTTGAACGTTGTGCCGCTCCGGGTGCCGAGTTTGGCAGAGCGTCGCGACGACATTCCAGAACTGATTGAATACTTCGTTGACCAGGTCACCGAGTCATCGGGTCTATCCCCCCGGCGTATCGGTGAAGACGCAATCGCGGTTCTGCAGGCACACGACTGGCCTGGAAACGTACGTGAGCTGCGCAACAATATCGAACGCTTGATGATCCTATCAGGTGGGGAAGCCAACGCCGTGATCACAGCAGAAATGCTACCCAACGAAATCGGCTCGAATGTGCCACTGCCAATCAACGGTGGTGCGGAACACTTGATGTCGTTGCCGTTGCGTGAAGCACGTGAGATTTTTGAACGCGAATACCTGCTTGCACAAATCAATCGATTTGGCGGCAATATCTCGCGCACAGCAGAATTTGTCGGAATGGAGCGATCCGCTTTGCACCGCAAACTCAGAGCACTGGGCGTAACATCAGATCAACGTTCGGCAGAACAGCGCCAAACCTGAGCCGCGTAATTGTACAAGCCGGCAACAATGCGCGTCGTAGACACAACTTTGTTAAGGTTTTTTTGGCACAAAAAGCGTTGCCTGCAGAAGACCAATCGTCTTTGATCCTGTCGCGTCTTGTTGACAGATGCATGGTGGAACAAAAGCGCTGACAGGACTGAGGTGTCATGAAGGTCATCATTTGCGGCGCCGGTCAGGTCGGCTCTGGGATTGCCGAGCGGTTGGCCGCCGAAGGCAACGACATCTCTATCATTGATGCCAACGTCCAATTGGTTGAGCGTGCAAATGACGTCCTAGAGGTTAGGGCACTGCGCGGCAACGGTGCGCATCCTGACGTATTGGAGCGCGCAGGTGCGCGTGAAGCCGATATGTTGATTGCTGTGACGTTGCACGATGAAGTCAACATGGTTGCCTGTCAGGTCGCCCATACGCTTTTTGATATTCCAACTAAGATCGCTCGCGTCCGTTCGCAAACTTATCTCTCTGATCCATGGTCGAAACTCTTTTCACGCGACAGCATGGCCATTGATTTCATCATCTCGCCCGAGATTGAAGTTGGCAATATGGTGATGCGACGGCTGGAAACGCCTGGCGCGTTCGAAACTGCAAGTTTCGGCGATGGTCACATCACACTTCTTGGCATTTCCTGCGATGCAGAGTGTCCACTCATTGACACCCCCCTTGAACAGCTCTCAGAATTGTTTCCTGATTTGCCAGCTGTGGCCGTTGCAATTGTGCGCGATGATCGTTTGATTGTCCCACATTCGTCAGATCAAATTCATGAGGGCGACGGCGTTTATGTCATCACACCCTCAGATCAAACCGCCCGGGTGCTTCAGGTGTTTGGTCACGAAGAGACTCAAGCTCGCCGGATCGTCATTGCTGGCGGCGGAAATATTGGGTTCTATATTGCCAAGGCCTTTGAGGCAGCCGACCCAAACCTGCGTTTGAAGATTGTTGAAGCGGACCATAACCGGGCCATGGCAATTGCTGAACAATTGCAGTCAAGCGTTGTTTTGAATGGATCTGCGCTTAACGAGGACCTGCTTCGGGAAGCAGATATTTCAGCAGCGGACACACTGGTCGCTGTTACGAATGACGATCAAGTCAATCTGCTCACATCTGCGCTTGCCAAACAACTTGGCTGTGGGTCGAGCTTCTGTTTGATCAATTCACCCAACTACATGAGCATGGTGCGTTCTTTGAACATTGATGCGTTCATCAACCCAAGGGCAACGACAGTATCGCGGGTGCTGCAACATGTGCGCAGGGGGCGCATTCGCGGTGTGCATTCTGTACTGGACGGTGCCGGCGAAGTGATCGAAGCTGAAGTATTGGAAACGGCCCCCATAGTTGGCAAGCCGATCAAAGAGATTGATGTCGGGGATGGGGTTCGCCTTGGCTGTATTCTGCGTGACGGAACAACCATAATTCCAAAAGGAGCAACGGAGCTTCTGGTCAAAGACCGTGTCGTATTATTTTCACGTGCTGATCGGGTGCGTGATGTCGAGCATCTGTTTCGTGTTAGTCCAGATTACTTTTAGGGGCATGCGTTTGCCTAAGGACGTTAGACCAGCTCTCACGCGGTCCCATCAGGCGTGGCAAACCCAAGCAAGGCACGCGTCATGACACGCCAAGTCTACGTTAATGGTCGGTATCTCCCCTATCACCAAGCCGGTGTGCACGTGGAGGATCGTGGATTTCAATTTGCCGACGCTGTGTATGAAGTTTGCGAAGTTCATAACAGCCAAATTATCGACTTTCCACGACACCTAGCGCGCCTCCGCCACTCCCTGGACGAGCTTGATATTGTCCTCTCCGTTGGCGATGGCGCATTGCGTCATATCATGCGGGAAACAGTGCGCCGAAACCGCGTCCGTTTCGGTTCGGTCTACCTGCAGGTGAGCCGCGGGAAAGCCAAGCGCGATTTTCCATTTCCCACCCCACAAGGACCAGCAACACTTGTCTGTTTGGCGCGGGCGAGCCAGCCAGAGCGTATCGCAGCATTGGCGGCGACGGGCATTTCCATCATCACCGAGCCAGATCCGCGCTGGCAGCGCTGTGATATTAAAACCGTGATGCTGCTACCCGCCGTGCTTGCCAAACAACGAGCTATGACCGCGGGCGCACACGAGGTTTGGTTTGTTGATAACGATGGGCAGGTCACGGAGGGTGCTTCGTCAACGGCCTGGATTGTTGCGTCTGATAAGACCGTGATCACGCGCCCCTTAAGCCAGCGCATTCTGCCGGGCGTCACGCGCGCGACCGTGCTTGATCAACTCAACGCGGACGGGTTTTCGTTGCAAGAACGAGCCTTTAGCGTAGCCGATGCAGAAACTGCACGAGAAGCATTTCAAACCTCAGCATCGGGTACCGTGTTGCCGGTCGTCAAAATCAATGGTCGCGCGATTGGCGATGGGGTGCCAGGTCCGCTGACCCTGACCCTACGGCAAAGATTTCACAAATATGCTGCCGTTACTTAGGGTTACACTGCACGCGCAGAGGCAGCTAAGCCCGCAATTCCGCAAAAATTCGCTTGTTCCCAGACGAAAGTTGCAGTTTGAGATTCGAATTTATGGCCAATTAATGCTATGAACACGTAACATTCGGTCCGGCAAAAACACCATAGCGGAATAAGAACAATGGCCGCAGATAAAATTCAAAGCCTCCAGGACACGTTTTTAAATCATGTTCGGAAGCAAAAGGTCCCTCTGACAATCTTTCTCATCAACGGCGTCAAGCTGCAGGGCATTGTCACCTGGTTTGATAACTTCTGCGTTTTGTTACGACGCGACGGTCACTCGCAGCTTGTCTACAAACACGCGATATCGACCATCATGCCAGGTGCGCCTGTACAACTGATGGATGAAGATCCCGCCGAGTCTGGTGCGGAATAAAAGTGAACCGCGGTCATATCTAAACCCATCGATTCAAAGCGTTCTAAAACCAATACTGATGCTGAGCACGACGTTGGCAAGGCTTCGATGATTGACGGTGCTCCGGTTGAAACCCGGTGCATGGTTTTGCTGCCGAACCTCAAGCGTCCGTCAGCAGAGGCGCGGTCAGGCACCACCGCCCACACTCCTGAGCATAAGTTGGAAGAAGCCGTCGGTCTTGCACAGGCCATCGATCTTGTTGTTGCCGACCACTTTGTTGTGCCAATTACAAACTTGCGTCCTGCAACATTGTTTGGCAGCGGCAAAGTTGAGGAACTCAAACGCGTCATTGACCGCACGGATGTTGAAGTGGTGATCATCGACCATGCCGTGTCGCCCATTCAACAGCGCAATCTGGAGCGGGCGTGGGATGTCAAAATCTTAGACCGCACAGGCTTGATCTTGGAAATTTTCGGTCGCCGTGCACAAACCCGGGAAGGTCGCCTGCAAGTCGAACTCGCGCATCTCACCTATCAGAAAGGGCGCCTGGTTCGCGCCTGGACCCACCTTGAACGCCAACGCGGCGGCGGTGGCTTTATTGGCGGCCCCGGCGAAGCTCAGATCGAACTTGATCGGCGAATGATCAACGAACGGATCGCAAATTTGCGCCGCGAGCTCAAATCCGTTGTGAAGACCCGCGCGCTGCACCGCGCTGGAAGAAAAAAGGTACCTTATCCGGTCGTTGCAATTGTTGGATATACGAATGCTGGAAAATCAACTTTGTTTAATCACCTAACTGGAGCTCAAGTTTTCGCAAAGCAGCAGGTGTTTGCAACTCTCGACCCAACCATGCGCGAAGTTAAACTTGCTAGCGGTCGCCGTGCAATCCTCTCTGATACTGTCGGTTTTATCTCCGATCTACCAACCATGTTGGTCGCTGCGTTTCGCGCGACGCTCGAAGAGGTCATTTCAGCAGACCTCATTTTGCACGTCCGCGATATTTCACATGCGGAAACGACAGCGCAAGCCGCTGATGTAGACGCCGTCTTGGCGGACCTTGGGATTGAAACAGAGTCCGATCAAACGCGCATCATCGAGGTGTGGAACAAGGCTGATCTTCTCAGTGAGGATGCGCGTCAGGTTGTTATGTCGAGTGTGCGGTTTGAGGCACGCAAGCCCTGCCTGGTGTCTTCACTCACGGGCGAGGGGATGGACCAACTGTTGGCGACAATGGATCGGCATTTGGGTCAAGATGATCATGTCTATCGCTTGTCAATTCCAGTTTCTGAGGGCCGCCTGGTGCATTGGTTGCACGAACACGGTGATGTGATCACGCAGAGCACAGCAGAGGATGGCTCGCAGATGTGTGTGGTTCGTATCGCGTCTGAAAAACAGGGCGCCTTTACGAATGTTATGGCGCGGGCCGGCGTAGTGGCTGTTCCCGTCTTGAATTAAAAGAGACGGCCGTTCCTCGCTCCAATTGTTTATCGGTTGCAGAGCTGCCAGATGCCTGTCACTTTGGCATGGCTGTCTGGGCACGTGTATTGGCGGCGCGATCATTTTGATCGATCGGGAGCTCAGCGATGGCAATTGATGAACTGAAATGTAGTTGTTGCATTGCAGGCGGCGGTCCGGCTGGTTTGATGCTCGGCTACTTGCTGGCGCGCGCTGGCGTCGACGTCATCGTGCTTGAGAAACACGCAGATTTTCTGCGCGATTTTCGTGGCGACACAATCCATCCCTCAACGCTAGAAGTGATGGTCGAGCTCGGTCTTATTGAGCGGTTCCTACAACTTCCACATCATCGCGCCAGTGCACTCTACACATTTGTTGGCCAACACCGCATTCAAATGGTCGAGTTGAAGCACTTGCCAGTGCAGTATCCGTTCGTCGCCTTGATGCCACAATGGGACTTTCTGAATTTTTTAGCGGCAGAGGGTGCCAAGTACCCTGGGTTCAGGGTGATGATGTCGGCGGAAGCCGAAGACCTGATCTACGACGGTAGCAAAGTTATCGGTGCGCGCGGACAAGCGGAGGGAAAGCCATTTCAAGTTTGGGCAAACTTGGTCGTGGCAGCAGACGGACGTGGGTCAGTTCTGCGCCAACGCGCCGGCCTTAAGGTGCGAGACCTTGGCGCGCCGATTGACGTTTTATGGTTCAAGTTGCCGCGCAGGGAGAGTGATGGGGATGAGCTTGCCGCTCATGTGCAACCCGGACGTATTATCGTTCAACTCAACCGAGACAGCTATTGGCAGTGCGCTTTTATCATTCCCAAAGGTGGCGTTGAGGATTTAAAGGCCAAGGGGTTGCCAGCCTTTCGCGCTGCTGTCGGTCAAGTGCTGTCGATCGAAGACGAACGCCTTGAGCAACTGACATCGTGGGACGATATTAAACTTCTCACCGTAATGGTGAATCGACTGGACACCTGGTACCGCGATGGATTCCTTGCCATCGGAGACGCCGCACACGCCATGTCACCGGTTGGTGGTGTTGGAGTAAATCTCGCCATCCAAGATGCTGTGGCTGCTGCCAACATTTTGCATCATGCCTTGGCTGCTGGCGACCGGCACATTTCGCCAACGCTATTAGCAAATGTACAGCGGCGACGCTTGTGGCCGACGCGGGTTCTGCAAGCTATGCAGGTGGGCGCTCACAAGAATTTAATCAAAGCAGCATTGGATTCCTCTGAAACAGCGGAAGATTTTCTCCCCATGCCGTTTAGAGTGATGCGTCGCTTTCCGATCCTTCGTCGCATTCCTGGACGCATTGTCGGTCTTGGAATCCGCCTCGAACATGTTGCGCGAAGCATTCGCGATCAACAACGTGTGAGTTCACAAAACTAGATTTTTCATGTATCAGCCTCACGGTTGTCACACTTTATTATCAATGACACCTGTGCGCCACGCTTCGCTGCGGGCGCTTTTTGTTGAACGAATGAGAGGAGGCGCTTCATGACCTGCGCCATACATCTGATCATCGCCCGAAAAGGCGGCTGTTGAACGATCGGCCTGGCGCCTGCCGGGGCGCTCGCTTGATCGTGGACTGACCAGTGTGTCTGTCCATCCTCTTTAAAACACGTTCGAAAGTCCGGTGATTTCCGATGCAAGTGCTCCCTCATCATGTGAGGGAGGCAGAGACCGAAAGTCGGCTTGTTAGCCAGCTGCGCCGCTATCCGCGCCCGCTTCGCAAGCGCGTGCGTAAAGCGGCGATGGCACACGCCGCACTAGCGGATCTTGCCTTCACGTTTCCAATGGCGCTGTTTGCCATTGCATCAGCTGCGCGTGGTCGCGAGGCCACGGCGCGCGCGCGTGCGCTTGTCTTGAACGGTGCACCGCTGCGTGCGCTAGCGCATGAATTAGACTTAGCTCTTTGGTTGCGCCGCCTGCCGCCAGAGGCATTGGCGAAGCACGTGCCAATGCTACCAACAGACGCTGGCTTCACGCGCCAAATCGTCAATTATATGCCAGGCGAGGCTAAAAACATCGGTAGGTGGTTGGCCATCATGGATGTTTCCGTGCATGCCCACTCGCGCGCGTTTGCGCTTTGGATCGCCAAACACATGAGAGGTGTCGAGTGTCCAACGTCACCGGACGGCGTTGCGCTGCTCGCTGCTTTTGCTTGGCACAGCGACCGTCCAACATCCGATGCCGGGCGGTGGATCAGTAAACCGTGGCGGGCGGCTTTGAGCCTGCAAGGGGCTGCATCTGCAGCAAGCGAATGGATCAATGTTCTTCAATTCGCGTGTCACAAGCCTGCGGCGTTGGTTGCAGCGTGTCCGCCACGCGATAACACGGTTGGTGTCTATCACTTCCATCGCCTCGAATGGGGTGATGATATTGTTGCTGAAGGACAACGGATGAACAATTGCCTTGGGACGTATGTCAGTGATCTTCTCGCTGGCAATCAAGTGTGGAGCATCCGTTGCGGCAGCCGAACCATTGCCGATTTGGAAATTGAATTCCAAGACGGCAGCTTTGCCATGCCGCGACTGGTTCAATTGTTGGGAGCAAGCAATGACCCAGCGCCGGACGCAGTTTGGCAGGCCGCTTATAGCTGGTTAGCGTGCTGGACGCTCTGTTCCGCACCGGTGGAGGTTAAAGATCAGCCATGCGTAATCGATCGCGACCGCTGGAACCGCACGTGGCAACCCTACTGGCACGCCAAAGGGCGCGGCCGCGTGTTTCCGGTGGATAGTTCCGCTTTAGATGGCACGTGGTTGTCGAACCGTTCAAGTTTGCTGTGGGAACTCACGCGGCTTAGCCGTGCCGGCTAGCGTCCGTCGGCAGGCCTCAATCCGTTCACAGCAGCGTCACTTGCTCTTTCCGGGCAGCAGTTTGGTTCGGTGGACGTTTTCGTCTGCCGAACCAGATCGGCTGCTGGAGACCATCAGGGTTCATCAAGTCTCATCCCGTTTCACGTTCGCCGCGTTGCCGACGCCATTCTTTTTGGCTTCATCCCAAAGCGCGTCCATTTCCTCAAGGTTGGACTGGCTCGGCGTGCGCCCCGTGGTGTGTAATTGGTCTTCGATAAATTCAAATCGCGCAATAAACTTTTGGTTGGCCGCTCGCAGCGCCGCCTCTGGATCAAGCTTCAAGTGACG
>JAHZKN010000091.1 GCA_022600335.1 Alphaproteobacteria bacterium | reverse complement strand
TAATCCGTCTCATTATCGCGTGGCAGCTTAAATACGGCCACATCACCACGTTCTGGCTTACTTGAAAAAATGCGGCCTTCAAAAAGATTTGGTGCATACGGGAAAGAGTAGCGGCTGTAGCCGTAGGACAATTTGGAAACGAATAGATAATCACCTATCAGCAAAGTCTCCTTCATTGAGCCTGAAGGAATGTTGAAGGGTTGGTAGAAAAAGATTCGAACAACCAACGCGATGATAAGCGCCTCGATTATGATCTTGAATGTTTCACCCCAACCAGACCGGGACGCCGTCGCCATGTTCACTCCCACTTTAGTCTCCTCGTTACCGTCGGCTCTGTTATCACCGAACCCGGCTGATTTGCTCCGCATGAATTAGCGAACAATCGATCAGACGCTATAAATGTTTCCCTGCTGTGGCGCAAATGTCGCCAAACCACGGCTCAATCTCTAACTGCCCGGCAGCGCAACGCTAGAAATAATCACCACAGCTTCTGCGAGCGGAAAATCGTCCGTCAGGGTTAAATCAATTTGCGCCTGATGACCTGCTGGCGTTAACCGCGCCAATTGACGCGCCGCGCCGCCGGTCAGCTGCAGAGTTGGTCGGCCCGACTGGAGGTTCGTCACACCCATGTCACGCCAAAACACCCCACGGCTCAGCCCGGTACCAAGAGCCTTGGCACACGCCTCTTTCGCCGCAAAGCGCTTGGCGTAGGACGCTGCACGATTTGCGCGCCGCTCCGACTTAGTGCGTTCAGTTTCCGTGAATATGCGTGAGATGAACCGATCACCAAAGCGATCCAAAGTTGCTTCAATCCGCCGGATGTCGATCAGATCATTGCCGATGCCAATGATCATGAGGCCTCGCGGCGGCGGCGCACCTTTGAACTGGACTTTGATTGTGCCTGTTGACGGGCCTCTTCAATGACTATCCGCATACGTGAAATCGCAGCGTTCAAGCCAACAAAAAGCGCCTCGCCAATAAGGAAGTGGCCGATGTTCAACTCAACGACTTCTGACAGTGCAGCAATGCGACCGACAGTTGTGTAGGTCAGCCCGTGTCCTGCATGAACCTCTAGGCCTGCGTCATGTGCCCGCTTGGTAGACAATTCTATACGGCGAAATTCGCGCGCAAAACCTTCGGCATCATCAATCAACGCAGCTTCGCAATAGCTTCCGGTGTGCAACTCAACGATGTCAGCTTGTAGATCGACTGCGGCATCAATCGCATTGGCATCAGGCTCAACAAACAGCGAAACGCGAATACCAACATCTTGCAAGCTGGAAACAATGGGCTGCAACGCACGGCCGCCAGAGATAACGTCGAGACCACCCTCAGTAGTTCGCTCTTCGCGGCGCTCGGGCACAAGACAGCAGGCATTTGGAACATGTCTGCGTGCAATTTCCAACATCTCAGATGTTGGGGCCATCTCTAGATTGAGCGGCCGTGTCACTTCTGACTTCAGCCGAGCAATATCAAGATCCGAGATGTGACGGCGATCTTCGCGCAGGTGTGCCGTGATGCCATCCGCACCCGCTTCAACAGCTTGATGAGCAGCGCGGACAGGGTCAGGATGGCGACCACCGCGCGCGTTGCGAATGGTTGCGACGTGATCAATATTCACACCGAGGCGAGGACAGGAAATGATTGCTCCCAAAGTCTCAAACCTTCCCAATTTTCATTTGCATAAGAACCTGACCGAGCACGATGGTCTTGCTCCGTACTATCGTTTTATCAAACTGCGGGAGAGGCGGAAAGAGGCAGTCCAACGCGCGAGCGCTGGTAGGTCGCAACGAGGGGTCGCAAAACATAGTAAATTAAGATGGCCGTCGCCAGACCGAGTGGCACACTACCTGCTAACATTGGCTTCAGAACAGGCCACACCAACTTAATCGTTGTATCAATGAGCTCTGGCGACCAACTTCCCAGCGCCTGAAACAGAGGCGCCATGTAGTGTTCTAGTCCTGACATGGTCAACACACTTTCGATGCCGAGCATGTAGCAACCCGCGAAGTAGGTGCCAGCCCAGATCAGCGGCCAGCTCAATGGGTTGCCGAAAAATGTTCCGATCAGGGCAGCTGGAATGCTTGCCCGTATCGAAAAAGCAAGCAGTGCAGCGAGCAACATTTGTGTACCGAGCAGCGGCGTGATCGAAACAAAGACACCGGCTGCACAGCCGAGCGCCACCTGATGAGGACTGGCTTGCAAACGCTCAAGGCGAAGCAAAAAATAACGCAAAGATCGCGCCCAGCTGCGCCGCGGCCAGACCCAGGTCCGTGTCCGCTCCAGGAGCGTCGGTGGATTGCGCCGTTTAAACAACATTCACAGTTCCCTCACGACCAGCGCCAAACAGGCATCAGCCCTACCCCCCACGACTGATCACTCAAACACACGCTCAACGTCGCAGACTACAGTCTTTGCCTTCAAACCGGCGATAATATGCGTCAGATGCGGCAAATCCCAGACTTCCAAACCGATTTTCATCTCAGCGAATTCTATCCCGCGATTGGTCAGATTGATGCTGTCAATATTGCCACCAGCGCCACCGATCACCTCGGCAACTTCGGCCAGTGTACCTGGCTTGTTGGGGGCTGTCAGATTTATAACGGCAGGAAAACGCTCAGGTTTTTCAGGATCTAGATCCCACGTTACATCAATCCACTCCTGATGCTCAAACTCCATCAAACGTGGGGAATGGATATGAAAGATGCGAATACCCTCACCGTCAATCATCACACCGACAATGCGGTCACCGGGTACAGCACCTCCCTCAGCGAATTTAACCGGCACGTTGTCCTTAAGCCCTCGAATCGCGATGCTGCTGGACCGGCTTGCAGGTTCTGAGTCTTCGCTGCGGAATTTAAGGCCGATGGCCGACGCCAACTTGTACCAACCTTTTTGTCCCTGGGCGCGTCCAAAACTTTGCCGCGGGCGGTACTTTTGCTCGGCCTCTTTCGAATCCGGAGGAAAGTCCGGGTAGAGAAGCAGCATGAGCTTTTTGACATCAAGCTCTTTTCGACCAACGGCTGCCAATATGTCTTCAGGCGTCTTCTGCGGCAAAGCACCAATTGCTTTGGTAAGGTCACCTTCTTCATAAGTTTTTCCATGGCTCGTCACCTCCGCCAAAACAAGACGGCGACCGAGTTCAATATATTCATGACGTTGTTTCTCGCGCGCTGCTTTGCGTATCGCGGCGCGGGCGCGACCGGTGACTGCAAAATTTTCCCATGCTGCAGGCGGAGTGTGCGTTTTAGCTGACAAAATTTCGATTTCATCGCCATTACGCAGTCGCATGTCGATTGGCACTTTGCGGCCGTTGACAATTGCACCTGTGGCGCGCCGTCCAAGATCACTATGTACCGAAAATGCAAAGTCAAGCGGTGTTGCACCATGTGGCAACGCGATCAACCGCCCTTTGGGAGTAAAACAGAACACCTGGTCCTGAAACAGTTCTAGCTTGGTGTGTTCAAGAAACTCTTCCGGGTTGGAGCCCTCTAGGAGAGCCTCGACCATGCGCCGTAGTCCAACATAGGGGTTCACGTCTCGCAGCGTGACCTGGCCGTTGAGTGACGCTGTTTCCGGCCCAGGCGAGTCCTTATAGAGCGCATGTGCGGCAACACCATATTCTGCCACATCTTGCATTTTTCGGATGCGGATCTGTAGCTCAACACGTTGATGCTTGGTACCAACGATCGTCGTGTGAATCGACTGATAGTTATTTTGCTTCGGCGTCGAAATGTAGTCTTTGAAACGGCCAGGGACTGTACGCCAGGTTGTGTGCACGACGCCGAGAGCGCGGTAACACTCTTCAATACTATCAACGACAATCCGAAACCCGAAAATATCAGAAAGCTGCTCAAGCGATATCTGTCGGTTGGTCATTTTGCGCCAAATCGAATAGGGCCGTTTATGGCGGCTGAAGACCTCGGCGCGAATTCCCTCAGCATCAAATTTTTGTTTCAGCGCTGTTGTGATTTCATCAACCAGACCCTGGTTGCGCTCAACCAACTCGGCGAGTTTATCGGTCACCGCCTTGTAGCCATCAGGGTTGACCCAACGAAATGCATGTCCCTCAAGCTCTTCACGCATTGCTTGCATGCCCATGCGCCCGGCTAACGGTGCATAAATTTCCAAGGTTTCCTCGGAGTTGCGTCGCCGGCTTTCCGGTTTCTTGTGTTCAAGCGTCCGCATGTTGTGCAAACGATCGGCGAGCTTGACCAACAGGACACGAATATCACTGGAAATCGCCACGAGCAGTTTGCGGAAGTTTTCCGCCTGCTCGGCTTCGCGCGTCACAAGATCGAGACGTTTGATCTTCGTTAGCCCATCGACAAGAGCGCCAATACGGGGACCAAAAAGATCATCAATCTCGGCACGTGTAGTATCGGTATCTTCGATCACATCATGCAGCAGGGCTGTTGCGATCGTTGCGTCATCAAGCTTGAGATCCGTAAGGATGCCAGCCACTTCCAGGGGATGGGAAAAGTACGGGTCTCCGGACGCACGCGTTTGATTGACATGCGCTTTCATCGCGTAAACGTAGGCGCGATTCAACAGCGCTTCATCAGCGTCTGGATCGTAGCTCTGCACGATTTCTACGAGTTCGTACTGCCGCATCATTGCGGGCTCCACCTCACGGTCACCGGTAGAGCTTTATAAGCTAGGCGCGGCGCACGAAAAAGCACGCAAGCAAAAACTCCTCAAGCACGCTTAACTAGCGCCCACGCTCGCGCGGCGCGCCACTGGCACCAATGTTTGCTGAAGGCTCTGTTGGAGTGCTGCTTTCCAGGCCTCTTAGAAGCTGTTCTTCTGTCATGACATCGACCTGGGTGTCGCTGGCTTGATCATCACGCCCCAGCATCGGTCCGCGCCGGTCATTCGGCAGCAACGGAGCCGCAATGTCTTCCGGCTCATCAACCTCAGTGTTCTTTTGGATGGAGTGGATCAACGCTTCGCGCATGTCATCTGGCGCTACCGTTTGTTCTGCCACTTCACGAAGTGCGATTACTGGGTTTTTGTCGCCGTCTGGATCGACGGTCATGGCGCCGCCATTGGCAATCGCGCGTGCACGATGCGCCGCTAACAGAACAAGTTCAAACCGGTTTGAAACTTTGTCGACGCAATCTTCAACCGTGACACGAGCCATATCCTGAGACCCCTTAATATTTGGGAGCCCGGCAGATCAGCCGAGGCTCTCGATTTGGCGGCCACCCAATGAAAAAGGCAACACACCGACCAGATGGATGCGCTCAGCACACGTCCAACCTATCACCTAGCGCCTAAAATAGAGTGTCGCCTTTGCCAATAGAAAGCGGGCGAAAACCGGCCACCGGCTCGCCACCATGCGCCCTCAATCGCACAAAATTAGGCTTTTCGCAAGACGGTTCCCCACTGCGTGGCCTGAAGAGGAGCGAGACTGATTGCCACAATCTGGTGCTCTCCGTGGAAGCAGGATGAGCAAATCGATGCTTCCAGACACCCAATTTGACCAAACACCAAACGGAGTCACCAGGCAAATGGTCGGATTTTGCGGGTCAGTCACACAAATCCGAGTCAGCGGCGCGTGCCGCGGCAGACCACAGTAAAAACCAGAATTTACTTATCTCAGCCATGCATTAACCGCATTACAGTCGAGATATCAGGCAAAAAAATTTGACGGGTACGGAACAGGTTTGTGAACACCTAGTATTTTTGAATAAAAGGACTATCTGATATTCACTCGTTCTACTTGTGCCGCAGAGATAAACCTTTCATGAACGTGTGACCCTGAAGATTTTTAGATAAAGCAGGGCGATCACCAATTCGTCCAATAATTGCCCTATCGCACTCTTTTCCGCTCGCCTTCACGGTGCCCGCGCCCAACGAGGAAAACGAATGTATTTCGATAAGTCCGAACGCATAGCCCTATTTATTGATGGTGCAAATTTATACGCGACATCAAAATCGCTTGGTTTTGATATTGACTATAGACGGATGCTGACACTGTTTCGCCAGCGCGCGCAGCTGATCCGAGCCTATTACTACACAGCATTGATAGAGGATCAGGAATATTCGTCGATCCGCCCACTTGTCGATTGGTTGGATTACAACGGCTATACGATGGTCACCAAACCAGCGAAAGAATTTACCGACGCGTCCGGGAGGCGCAAAGTTAAAGGCAATATGGACATTGAGCTGGCAGTCGATGCCATGCGCCTTGGAAAATCACTTGATCACATTGTCCTTTTTTCTGGCGATGGCGACTTTCGCTACCTCGTGGCTGCTCTGCAGCAAGAGGGAAAGCGTGTCAGTGTTGTTTCAACATTGCAAACGCAACCAGCTATGGTTGCAGACGAACTGCGCCGTCAAGCCGATCAGTTCGTTGATATTGCGGACCTCGAGGAATTCATCAGCCGGCCCGGCGGACAGCAACGAACGTCCAGGAACCCTCGCCAAGAAGAGAATTATGATTCCGGTGAGACAGATTTTGATGACGACGAAATTATCGAAAATGTATGAGTTGGCGTCAACGCGGCTGTGACCTAGTCTTGTCCCATGCCCATCGCGCCCTCCTCTCATTGTCACAACCACCAGCCCGAGCCTGCGCCAGACTGCAGTCTCTGCCCACGACTGACTGACTTTCGAACACAAAACTCAGCAGAAAACCCCTCTTGGTTCAATGGCGCGGTTCCCTCCTTTGGCAACTCAGATGCGCGGCTCCTCGTTGTTGGATTAGCACCCGGTCTCAAAGGTGCTAACAAAACAGGGCGACCGTTTACGGGCGATTACGCTGGGGATCTTTTGTACGCAACACTCGCCAAATATGGTTTTGCTAAAGGCACTTATCGGGCGCGGGCAGATGACGGGCTCAAACTTGTAGACTGCATGATTTCAAATGCCGTGCGTTGCGTGCCACCAAAAAACAAGCCGATTGGATCTGAAATAAAGACCTGCGGTCGATTTCTTGCCGATCGCATCGCAACGCTGCCCAACCTCAAGGTGATCATTGCGCTTGGGCGCGTTGCCCATGACTCGAGCTTGACCGCCATCGGTGCGCAAAAGAAAGCACACGCATTTGGACATGCAGAATCCCACGCACT
>JAHZKN010000090.1 GCA_022600335.1 Alphaproteobacteria bacterium | reverse complement strand
GGCGCTGCAGGCCGCGCTGTGGCTCTTGCTGTACCGTTTCGGGTGGGCCGACCTTGAAGGTGCCGTTCGTAAGTCGGTGCGCGCGCTTGATGGCCGAGCAGAAGACGATATGGAGAGGGACGTGGCCGTATTTTACGAGGCAGAGGCGGCGTCGCGTTATCGCCCGGGTGGGTTGGATGCCGTCGCGCGCCACCGTGATGCGGGTGACCATCTCTGCTTGCGGTACAGCGTATTACGCTGGTCTCGTTGCAAAATACTGGCTGGAACACATCGCCCGCGTGCCCGTTGAGATCGATATCGCATCTGAATTTCGCTATCGCGAAGCGCCGATGCCGGAGGGCGGATTGGCTGTGTTCATTTCGCAGAGCGGTGAGACTGCCGATACATTAGCGGCGTTGAGATACTGCAAAGCTAATGGTCAGCACATCGCCTCGGTTGTGAACGTGCACACCTCCAGCATCGCCCGCGAATCTGACAGCGTGCTCCTAACGCTTGCCGGACCCGAAATCGGTGTCGCCTCGACCAAGGCCTTCACATGTCAGTTGGCAGCGCTTGCCTGCCTGGCGATTGGTATCGGACGCGCCCGTGGGACGATCTCGCGCGAGGAAGAGAGCAAATATGTAGAAGGGTTGATGGAAGTGCCGCGGCTCATCTCAACGTTGCTGCGAGACGAAAGCCAGTTCGTCGACCTAGCCCAACAGTTATCCCAGTCGCGCGACGTGCTCTATCTTGGCCGTGGTGTGAGTTATCCGTTGGCACTAGAGGGTGCACTTAAGCTGAAGGAAATCTCCTACATTCATGCTGAAGGCTATGCAGCAGGAGAACTTAAGCACGGCCCCATCGCCTTGATCGATGACAATGTTCCGGTGATTGTTGTGGCACCTGAAGATGAACTCTTTGCCAAGACCATTTCGAACATGCAGGAAGTCGCCGCACGCGGTGGTCAACTGATCATGATTTCAGACTCAGACCCCGTGGCTGCAGGATGTGAACAGGCCGTCCACATTTCTGTGCCTAAGGTAAATCCGCTGGCAAGTCCGCTGCTCTATGCCATCCCCGTACAATTGTTGGCCTATCAAACGGCTGTATCTCGGGGCACGGACGTTGATCAGCCACGCAATCTAGCGAAGTCGGTTACTGTGGAGTAGCGCTGGAAAACAAGCGCTCTCTGGTTGCAGTCGCGGCGCTTCGAAGGCCATTGGTTGCGGTTCGATAGCCGATGACATAGTTTTGCGCCAGTGCTGTGCTCAATGCCGATTCCCCCGAGTTATAACCTCAGTCTGATGCCAGGAACTCCAGGTTTGAAAATGCCACAGAACGCACGTTTGTCGAAAGCTGCAGCTTTGCGCGTTGGCACACGTCCAATGCACGTTTTGATCATCAGCGCGAGCGTCGTTATCGCAGGTGTTTGGACTGCCGCCAACGCGCAGGAAAAGCCAGCGGCCAAGCCCGCTGCAGCCGCGTCGGCACAAGCAAAAGGAGAGGCGGCAGAAAAAGCTTATGCATCCGGCGTTAAGGCGTTTGATGGTGGCAAGGTGGACAGCGCAGTTGTGTCGCTGAGTTCAGCGTTGCGCCAAGGCGGACTTCCCGCGCCAAAGATGGCCAAGGCTTTGTTCTACCGCGGCGCGGCCTATCGCAAACAAGGCAAACCCGCACAAGCGATCTCTGATCTCACGTCGGCTGTTTGGATCAAAGGCGGGCTCAGTGATGGCGACCGCTTGGCAGCCATCGAACAGCGTAAGGCGGCTTATAAGGAAGCTGGCCTCGGCACCAGCGTTCCAAGTGGCTTGACGCCCGGCGCCGGTGTTCCAAGCACAGCCACAGCAACCGCTGTCCCCGTTGCAGCACCAAAGGTTTCATCGACAGCAACAGGTGCTGCAACATCGGGCTGGCAAACAACAGCTGCAGCACAGCAGGCAGCACCGGTAGCGGTTGCGCCACAACCTGCAGCCACAACACAAGCACCTGCACCATCGTCGTCTTCACCATTTTCTGCCCTGACACCTCCCATTACGCCCGCACCGCCACCACCAACAACGCTGTCGGCCTTACCGCAAGGCAGTACTGGCGCGCAGTCGCCATCCACGCCGACAGGCTCCGCAGCGCCAAGCGCGATCGGCACAACCTTCTCGAATGTCGGCAATTCAATCAGTCAGGGTTTGTCGGGCGTTGGGTCGTTCTTTGGCAATATGTTTACGCCTAGTGGCGCGCCTCCTGCATCGTCGACAGCAACTGCAGCAACGCCAACGTCTGGAATTGCAACATCATCAACGGCTCCTGCTCCGACCGCCGTTGGGACAGCAAAAGCACCATCTGTGACCCAGGGCTGGGGGCCGGCAACCAAAGCAGCACCTCAGCCATCTTCTGCGTCACCCAAAAAAGTGCGCACGGCTGCAGTTGCGCCAGCAAAACCTGCACCAAAGCCAGCTGCGAAGATTGGCAAGTTCAAGCTGCAGGTTGCAGCGGTTCGTTCAGAAGCCAAAGCGCAACAGGTTGTGGCACAGCTTAAGACGAAGTATGCCAGCCAGCTTGGCTCTGCTGCAGCGGAGATTGATGCTGCGAGCATTGGCAACATGGGCACTTTTTATCGCGTCCGGGTTGGACCTTATGCCGACACCAAAGCGCCACGTGGTCTTTGTGCGAGCTTGAAGACAGATGGCTTTGATTGCTTGATCGTCACCCAATAGTTTTG
>JAHZKN010000089.1 GCA_022600335.1 Alphaproteobacteria bacterium | reverse complement strand
TGATTTGCTGAGCGTGCGTGCTGTCAGCTGACTTACTACTCATCAGCGTGCGTAGGCGCATTCTGTGAACGTGTTCTGCCCTTGCGGATGGGCTGCTGGCTCAGCCGATTTTCTGTATTACTCATCGGCATATTTTTGAGATTCAACCCGAGCCACGTCCGTTCAAAGTTCTGCATCGGAGCGTTGGCGCCGTCCGTGATCGTGAAAAACGAGACTCGTGCGCAAATTTGACCCAAAGTGTCGTTGCACACCGGAGCCCATACCTCGCATCGTGCCGCATCATCGCAGGAGGTCTCGCATGTCTGTTCTCACAGTTGAGAATCCATTTACGCGCACGGAGATTGGCGAGGTGCCGGTTAATGATTGGTCTGTAGCTGACACTTGGCTTGAGCGTGCGCAGGCGTTGCATCGCAATCGGGCTAAATGGCTGCCGGCGTACCAGCGTATTTCAATTCTTAAACGCACTGCAGAATTGATGCGCGAGCGGTTTGAAGAGCTGGCATTCCAGATCGCCAATGAAGGTGGCAAACCGCTGCGCGATGCGCGCATTGAAACGGAGCGTGCCATTGATGGTGTCGCGTTAGCTGTGTCGGAGCTCTTGCATCTGCGCGGCACTGAAATTCCCATGGATCTGACAAAGGCCGGATCGGGACGGATGGCGTTCACGCGCCGAGAGCCGACCGGTCCGGTTGTCGCCGTCTCTGCCTTCAATCATCCACTCAACTTGATTGTGCATCAGGTGGCACCGGCAGTTGCGGTTGGCTGTCCTGTGATTGTCAAACCGGCTGATGATACGCCGCTGTCAGCAAGAACCTTTGTCGACATTCTCTATGAGGCCGGCTTGCCACCGGAATGGTGCACATTCTTTGTGTGCGATATCCCAACAGCCGAGCGGTTGGTCACGGATCCGCGCGTGGGTTTTTTCTCTTTCATTGGCTCTGCAAAAATCGGTTGGATGCTGCGATCCAAATTGGCGCCGGGGACAAGGTGTGCACTTGAGCATGGTGGCGTTGCGCCGGTGATCTGCGATGAGACAGCAGACATCGATGCCATGCTGCCGCTGCTCCTCAAAGGTGGTTTTTACCACGCTGGACAAGTATGCGTTTCAGTGCAGCGTGTGTTCGCGCCACGAACAATGATCGCGAACATTGCAGCACGTCTCGCCGAGGCCGCCTCGCATCTTGTTGTTGGTGATGCCGTCGAAGAAAAGACGGATGTCGGGCCGTTGATCCGACCGCGTGAAGTGGAGCGGGTGGCCGAGTGGGTACGTGAGGCGACAGATCAGGGCGGCCAGCTTCTAGCTGGCGGCGCGCCGATTGGCGCGACGGCGTTCACACCGACTGTTGTTCTTGAGCCGCCGTCGACATGTCGTCTCTCTACCCAAGAAATTTTTGGTCCGGTGATCGCGGTCTACGGCTTCGATGATCTTAGTGACGCTATTCGCCAGGCCAACGCCTTACCGTTTGCCTTTCAAGCTGCTGGATTTACGAAACGCCTGGATGTTGCAACGCGACTGATCCATGAGCTGGATGCCACAGCAGTGATGATCAACGACCATACGGCGTTTCGTGTTGATTGGATGCCGTTTGCAGGACGCCGCCTCTCCGGCTACGGCACCGGCGGCATTGGCTACACCATGCACGACATGACCGAAGACAAAATGGCCGTGATACGCGTTTAGATCACTGTGCGAGCCACACGTTTGTTCGGTCACCTCCGGCGCTGTTCCCCCACCGCCCCAATGGTGCGCTGCGTTTCCAGTGGATGACAGTCAGAATCCATTGACACCCATAAAAATCCATGAGATCCCAGATTAGCCCGGCAATCGGAGTTCAGAACTGGGCTCAGGACCGTGTCTGCACCGCGCGCCAAGTGGAGGGACTTGGCAGAGCGACAGCCACGGTCCGTCGGCGCAGCGGGCCAGCGGGTCTGTGGCCCTCGGGTCTGCGGTGACATCGGCTGACGATCCGTCAGGCCCGGAGTTCGGGTGTTGAGTCTGGCGTCATTCGGTTACCGCGGCGCACGGTGCGATTTTGAAAGTTAGCGTAGAGGCGAGGACAGCAATCAGGGGATGGATCGTTTTGTCTCGACATACACCAATAAAATTGATGCCAAGGGGCGGGTCTCAATTCCGGCTTCCTTCCGCAACGTGCTCGAAAGTGACGGCTATAGCGGCGGGATCTACTGCTACCCCTCGCTTGATGCTACAGCCCTCGATGCAGGCGGCGAGAGACTTGCGCAGAAGATCGACGGGCTTCTCGCAGGCTTGCCGGACTATTCAGACGAGCGCGATGAATTGTCTGTCGCGCTCTACGGCGATGTCCACATCCTGTCCATCGACGGCGATGGGCGCATTGTCCTTCCTCAAAGCCTGCGCGACCATGCCGGTCTTTCTGCCCAAGTTACATTTGTCGGATTGGGTGACAAGTTTCAGATGTGGCAACCGGAACAGTTCCAACAGCGCCACAGCAAAGCGCGCGAAAAAGCCAAGCACCATCGCACTCTGTTCGGCGCGGGGCGCGGCGCCAAAGACGGCGGCCGTGAGGAGTGAGCACGGGAATGACAGCGGCAGCAGGCACTGAGCTGGAGACAGCACCGGTCCAGACCCTGGTATACATTCCCGTGCGACACTCCTTAATGGGCTAAGTGTTCGTCCCAAAGGATGGCGAACCATCATTGATGCAACGTTTGGTGCTGGGGGTTAGTCCACGCACGTAGGTGCTCTACGCTCAAGTGACAACCGTCAACGTGTCTGTTCTGTGCAACAGCCAAATCTCGTAAAGCAAACGCATCGACACAATTGAATTGCGTTTGCTGACAGATTTTGAGATGCCGGATCATGGGGCAAACGGAACAGCCACTTGCGAGCCGTGTTGTGCGCACATGCGCTCGCTGTAACGCGGCAACGATGCTGAATGTGGCACCAGACCAGCCGTCATCAGCTGCAGCCTCAGATGACCTCAACACATTTCAGTGCACGAAGTGCGGCGAGACACTCAAGTTGTGGGGCCTCAAAGAGTCGATCCTTGGCATTGTCGTGTTCGGCGGCCTTTTAAGTCTGCTGTTGGCGCGTGATCATCTGTTTTGGCTGTTGCTTCATCTGCTCGCCAACCCATTGCAAGAGTTTCCGGCGATGGCGAAGGACGGCCCGTTGGCGCCGATCCTCATCCCGCTGGGGTTGATCGCATTTAACATCTTGTTGGTTGGACTGCCGCTAATGGGGCTAGGGATTATTTTGCACGCAACCTGGGTGCGCGTTCGCAATCCGGTTGCGCCAAGCGCGGACGCTGATGTCGCCCTTGAAGGCCACACGTTCAAACCGCAGGACCCGCCGCGCCAATGGACCTGGCAAGAATTTTTCCGGTCTGTGAAGATCGCAGGCACCATTCATATCGGTTTTATTGCCGTTGCCTGGTTGGCGCTGACATTTGCGGATCACGCGACGTTTGAGGCGATTGTCGAAGGTGCGCTGCCGGGCTTGTTGTTGAGCGGTGGTGTGCTGTTCGGTGTTCGCCGCTGGATGGTTGCAACGGTATGGGTTGTCTTTCTTCCCCTTTCCGGCTTCATCATCGCCCTCCTAATAGGACAACTCTCGTGACGCTGGGTGCCGGTTGGGCGGTAGCAGCGGTGTAGAGTTCTCTGACATCAAACTGATAGGTGGTGGGCACTCAGAGAATGTCAGCTTTGACGTTCGAGCAGAAAGTCGGTGATAGCAGGTGCCGGGTGACATTGACCCTGGCTGTGTGAAAACGTCTACGGATCACAATCAAGTAGAACAAATTCTAATTCGATCTCTGGCCAGCGCACCAACTGGTTGGATGTAGTACCCAAGTCGGCCAGCAGCGTTTGTTTTGGAGCTTCCAAGTACTCGCAGAACCGCGAGTCACATGAACCGCTTATACGGTTTGGTTGCTGCCCCATTTGAACAATGGGATTTGAGTGCAATCGTCACTCGCACCGGAGCGCTGGAGTCATATGCTCCGTCGTCGATTCTCTTCCGCGTTTTCACACAGCCAAGACCCGAAGCGGACTTGTTTTGGCAAAACACACGGATCTATTGGCTGAACGCCACCCCCTCCCAGATTTGACATGGACAGACGGGATCGCCCTTACTCACATTTTGGCATGAGCCGCTTTGTTAAAGACTTGTTGTGTGTCTTCAGCCCAGGTGGCCGGAATACAAGCGATGTATTGGCCCGACGCCAGGCTCTGCCGCATGCATCTCGGGGAGGTGTTTGCGTTGGCGTTCGGAAAATTTTCAACTCATAGCGCGAAGTAATTACAGCTTGCCTGTCTGACTTGCCTGCGCCAAAGTGACCCTTACTGGGTGGGTAGAGCTGTGAAAAAGGGCAATCTTCATGTCATTGATAAACAGGGCGGTGATGGTCGCCATGGCTGTGGGCGCCTCCTCGTCGTGGATTGTTTCAGACACGGCGCAGGCAGCAGACGACGGCAAGGTTTGGCAGTATCGCCACACGCCTGACTATCACGTGCCGGGCTACCAAGTCGCCAATTTGAAGTTGCGTGGTGGATCCAAAACAATTCAGCGTTTCGTCAACGCAAGTGAACGTTATGCCTCGCGTAGTGCGGGTGCCAGCAAAACATCCAAATCATCATCGTCGACCAAAACTAGGAACGTCATTCGCGTTGCAGGCAACTCTCGCAAAAGCAATAGCGGCATCAGCGAAAAAGAGGCGTTTGATAGTGCCAAAGAACTCGGCACCATTGAAGGTTGGGAAGCGTTCCTGAATGCGTTTTCAACCGGCTTTCGCGCTGATTTAGCACGTGCCTATGTCAAGCGTCTGGCAGGTGCAGGCGGAACAACTGCACCAACACAGCAGCCTAAGCGAACATCTACCCAATCGAAACCCAGGTCAGCGGGCGGCGAAAATACGCCCATCCTCGACACGTTTGAAGCGCGCATGGGCACTGCTCCCTGGCGCTCTACACGCTATGAAATGGATGAAGGGAATTACAAGGCCAAAGCTGCTGCCGTGAAAGGCAACGGGGTAGAATTGCTGTTTCATTGCGATGGAAAACGCTTGGCAGGTATACTTCGCGAGAGTGGTCGAAACCTCTACCCCAATTTTGATCGCCGCATAGAGCAGGGATTGGCCGCAAAACGAAGTGGCCGCTCAAATGGCGAACCGGTCCCGATTCCGTTTGAATTTTCCAACGGCCGAAATTACTCGGTTGGTGCGCACGTGATGGAAATGAATGGTGAAGTTAGCCTGACCCGGCGTGGGGACGGGCGTAGCTTCAAGGCTGACGGCAGCATGCTGGCTGACCTGATGAGCGAGCAATTTGTGACGATCTCTGCGCCACCATTTGTTGCAAACCTGCAATTGAAGAAAAGTCGACCTGCCCTGTGCTCACTCATTCGTAGTTGCGGTGCCAAAGCAGAAGGCTGCGGCAGCGTTACGAAAACATACAACTCCAAACCGTCGCGAAAGTCCAAACGATACAAGGCGAAGAAAAGACGCAAATCACGGCGTGCACGTGAAGCTGCCGCGTGCCGAGATATTGGCATGGCGTACATTGGTGGCCAGTGCCAGCCAAAAAGAAAAAAAGTACGACAGCGTGCCAAAGAGCTGCAAAAGCAACCCTGCCCTGCAGGTATGTACCGCAATCCGTATGGCCAATGTCAGCCAAACGAAACAGGTGGCTAACTGGTTGGTTTTGATGCGTTACAGAAGTTTCCGCGACACGCGAACAAGTGCCCACGCAAGCTCCTGCGCCCCAGCAAATCGAGGAATTGCTGACGTATTGCTAGCGCCTAGCCGAGGTTCGTGTGTGTTTTTACGCCACGGCGGACACCAGCATTTTTGCATCAATTGAATTGCTTCCGCAGCATCATGAGCAGCCCCTTATGAACGCAAGTTGAACAACTGCTTTGAACCCTACCTGCTGCCAAAGCGCTTGCGAAATTCTGGAATGCACAACGATACGTTGTTGGTGCCCGATGTTAGTCTTTCAAGCCTTTTTCACGCCTCTTGAGGCGTCGCCTGCGCGACTTCTCTCCGGGCAGCTTTAAGTACTCTTTGTTTCTGGCACATTCTGATTGGTGATAATCGTCACCCATTGACCACCTAATGTCGCGATCGCCGTGCTCTAGCAGAAC
>JAHZKN010000088.1 GCA_022600335.1 Alphaproteobacteria bacterium | reverse complement strand
TGGGATCTATGGTTTCAAGGCAACGCACGCCGCCGCCAAAACGCACAATGATTATATTAGGACCGCGGTAGGTCTCACGTGCTGAGAGGGACCGAGACGCGAGTCCTAAATTTCCAGCAAGCGCCGTTGTTGCTAGACCACTTGTAAACGTGCGCCGTGTCACTGACATTGGGTGGGGCCTCGCGATGACAAAAGAGTTCGGCTTCACTTCAAATTTCGCTGAGAACCATGGCCAATTGTTGAAACCCTAAGCACAAACTGATGTCCAGCACGGCCCTGCAGCACGCTTTGTACCGCCAAATGAGGAAGGCACGTGTGGCGATGCACTCCGCTTAGCCGCAGGAACTGTTTTGCCAAATTTTTGATTTGTGCCATGTAGGCAACTAGCTTCCGCATTCAACAATGCGCAAGAACACCAAAGGGATACGATGCAATAGATGGCATTTAACAGCAAAAATGGATTGAGATTGCTGCCACGTGAGACGCCAATGTCATCGCCTGGAAACCGCATTGGTTTGCTCGGCGGAACATTTGATCCTCCTCATGCTGGCCATGTCGATGCATCACTGCATGCCCTTAAGCGGCTACAACTCGATCGGGTCTGGTGGCTCGTGACACCTGGAAATCCACTTAAGAAAACGGAAGGGCTCGCATCGGTTGCAAAACGCCTACAGTGGTGCCGTGATCTTGTTCGCGATCACCGTATCGAAGTGACCGGATTCGAAGCGGGCTTGGCCAGCGCATACACGGCCAACACAATCGCGCACCTTCTGACCCAACGTCCAACCACACACTTCGTTTGGCTGATGGGTGGTGATGGACTTGTTAGCTTTCACCGCTGGCACAAGTGGCAGTCCATCATTGCATCGGTACCAATTGCGGTGGTCGACCGGCCTGGTTTTCGTCTTGCGGCCCTATCATCACGGACTGCACAGGCATTTTCTCAACGCCGAATCCCAGAGGTTCATGCTGCAGCCGTGGGTGATGCTCTGGCACCCGCCTGGGTTTATCTCACAGTGCCGAATAACCCTCTGTCGTCTACAGAACTGCGCAATCCCTAACGCCAACAGTCTCTGAATGGCCCAAAACCCGGGGGTTTAAGGGCTGCACGGGCACGTATTCGTTTGAAATAGGTTGCCCATCGCAGGTGCCAGCCTTATCTTGGATTTACCTTCAGACCGAAGGCAGGTTGAATCCACTCTGATGCCACCCAATTTGCTTGAGGTGGTGACAGAAATCGCCCCATCCTAACGATGGCGCACTACGGATTGAATGATAGAAGGACGACCAGCACAAGATGCCAACAGCCTTAGAGGGTGTTCATAAGGGCACGCCTCCGGCCGACCTGTTGTCTAACGACACAGCTTCGGCAAAAGCGCTCAAAGAAATTGTCCAATGGCTTGATGACGCCAAAGCTGAGGACATTGTCACGATCCCACTGACGGGAAAATCGTCGATCGGCGATTTTATGGTGGTGGCTAGCGGGCGCACAGATCGACATGTTGGAGCCGTCGCAGACCAAGTGCGTCGCAAACTTAAGTCATCAGGCTTTGGGTCGAGCGTGCGTGTCGAGGGCATGGATGCCTGCGATTGGGTACTGATCGATACTGGCGATATCGTGGTCCATATTTTTAGACCAGAGGTGCGCGACTTTTATAACTTGGAAAAAATGTGGCTGGCAGATAGACCCAAAGATGCCTCTGCACACTAGTTGCGTCGCGCGGTTACAATGCGCAACACCGCTCACCCGCATCAGGCTCTTAGAACTTATGAGACGGTGACACACACATGCGTCTCATGATTGCCAGCGTCGGTAAACTCAAAGATGCCTCAGAACGCACTCTGTTTACGCGCTATCAGAACCGGATTGATAGCCTCGGTCGCGGCCTCGGTTTTGCGAGCCTGGAGTTGCGTGAAATTTCTGAATCGCGGGCTAAGACAGCAACACAGCGCAAAAGCGAAGAAGCACAAAACCTATCTTCAGTGCTCTCAAGCACCACTATCACCGTTGCACTTGATGAGCGTGGCACGACAATGACCAGTCGCGCTTTTGCAACTTGGATTGCCGACATTCGAGATCAGGGAACGGCATCGCTCGCCTTTGTGATCGGTGGCCCTGACGGGCACGACGAAACGATCCGTGCGGCAGCGAGAAAAACTCTTGCTCTGAGTGGCTTCACACTTCCTCATGGGCTTGCCCGCATTATTCTCGTCGAGCAAATTTATCGCGCGCTCACCATTCTGAGCAACCACCCCTATCACAGAGACTAGACTAGGCTACGCGGGCGACAACCTGCTGTAGGCGCTGCGGTAGAATGCGAACGCCAGCGCGTAGTGCTGACTGCACCCACGCACTTTTCACCGCAGCAACGACATAGCCCTTTGCTGTCAACGGAACTGCAAAATCATAAACATCAACAGATCCGGATGCCCACTGTGATTTGTACGGATCAGAGGGTGCTAGAAGATCGATTGTTTTAATTCCACGATCAAAGCAAGCTGCAATTGTATCTTCAAATTGCAGAACTCCCGGCGACAGGCGCGCATGGGTGACATCATACGCTGCTACGTGCGACACATAAGTATCTTTGTTCACAAAACCGATTTCGCCTGCAATTAGTGTGTCGTCGAACGAAACAGCAGTGACGACACACTCCGCACGATGTGTGTTGGTTGTCGCCATGCGCTCCATAAAGACATCGAAGCGAGGATCGCTGAAAGC
>JAHZKN010000087.1 GCA_022600335.1 Alphaproteobacteria bacterium | reverse complement strand
GGTCTCCGGTGAGACAGAAAAACAGCTCACAGCATTCCTGGATAAGTTCGCCAAAGGCTTTGCGGCTTAATAGCCCAGCCTCTGATTAGGAGATCAGCTTTATGGCGACCCTCAAGGAACTCAGAAATCGCATCGCTTCTGTCACAGCGACGCGCAAAATCACCAAAGCCATGCAGATGGTCGCGGCAGCGAAATTACGCCGTGCTCAAGAAGCGGCCGATGCCGCGCGCCCTTATGCGGAACGCATGGATGCGGTGTTGGCAAACGTTGCACAGGGTTTTGTCGATCAAGGTGCGACCGCGCCGTTGCTGGCCGGGACTGGCAAGCAGGATACACACTTATTGGTCGTCATGACCGCAGAGCGCGGTTTGTGCGGTGGTTTTAATTCCAGCATTGCCAAACTTGCACGGGTTGATGCTCAAGCGCTCTTGCAAGACGGGAAGACCGTCAAGATTGTGTGCGTTGGCAGCAAGGGTGTAGACAACTTGCGTCGCGACCTTGGTGACAAGATTATCGACAAAGTCGACTTACGCGGGATTCGCCGATTGAGCATCACAGATGCCGAAAGCATCTCAGACAAGGTTGTCGCGATGTTTGATGCTGGTGAGTTTGACCTGGCGACCATTTACTTTTCGGAGTTCAAGTCCGTTATCAACCAGGTGCCAACGGCTTTGCAGCTCATTCCGCCAAAACTACCAGACGTGGTCGAAGGTGATGCAAAGGATGATGGGACAACGGCCGCATATGACTATGAGCCCGATGATGAGGCCATTCTCGATTATCTGCTGTCACGCAATCTTTCGACGCAAATTTTCCGCGGGCTTCTTGAGAATGCTGCTTCCGAGCAGGGCGCACGCATGACCGCGATGGATAACGCAACCCGCAACGCTGGCGAAATGATCGATAAGTTGACGATTGCCTACAACCGCCAACGCCAAGCCAACATCACGAAAGAACTGATCGAAATTATTTCCGGCGCCGAAGCGCTTTAAGACGACACGATAGGAATAGGGAAAGACGCTATGTCAGGTAACAACGGCAAAGTTCGGCAAGTCACAGGCGCTGTGGTCGACGTCGAGTTCGAAGAACAACTTCCAGCCATTTTGAATGCGTTGGAAACCGACAACCGCGGCAACCGCCTGGTACTTGAGGTGGCGCAGCACCTTGGTGAAAACACGGTGCGAACGATTGCCATGGATTCCACCGAAGGTCTTGTGCGCGGCCAGTCTGTGACGGACACAGGCGCGCAAATTTCTATCCCAGTCGGCGAAGCGACGCTTGGCAGAATTATGAATGTGATCGGCGAGCCGGTTGATGAAGCTGGTGAAGTTAAGGGCGAAGCACGGCGACCGATCCATGCTCCGGCACCTGAGTATGTTGAGCAGGCAACGGAATCTGAGATTCTTGTTACCGGCATCAAGGTGGTCGATTTGCTGGCCCCCTATGCCAAGGGCGGCAAGATCGGCCTGTTTGGTGGCGCTGGTGTTGGCAAGACAGTTCTGATCATGGAATTGATCAACAACGTTGCCAAAGCGCATGGTGGTTACTCGGTGTTTGCCGGTGTTGGTGAGCGCACGCGCGAAGGCAATGATCTCTATCACGAGATGATCGACAGTAAGGTCAACATCAATCCTGCAGAGAATAACGGTTCAACTGAAGGCTCGAAGTGCGCGCTCGTTTATGGCCAAATGAATGAACCTCCCGGTGCCCGCTCTCGCGTTGCGCTCTCTGGACTTACGGTTGCTGAGCATTTCCGGGACCAGGGCCAGGACGTTTTGTTCTTTGTCGACAACATCTTCCGCTTTACCCAAGCGGGCTCCGAAGTGTCGGCGCTTCTTGGCCGAATTCCGTCTGCCGTGGGCTATCAGCCAACGCTGGCCACCGATATGGGTGCCCTACAAGAACGCATCACCACGACGCAGAAGGGCTCGATTACTTCGGT
The DNA here is from genome assembly GCA_022600335.1 of Alphaproteobacteria bacterium. Classification (GTDB taxonomy): domain Bacteria; phylum Pseudomonadota; class Alphaproteobacteria; order Rhizobiales; family Hyphomicrobiaceae; genus JAHZKN01. Next base: position 2,293 of record JAHZKN010000087.1, on the reverse strand, counting down.
TCAGGCGATCTACGTGCCTGCTGATGATTTGACCGATCCAGCCCCTGCAACCTCGTTTGCCCACTTGGACGCAACAACCGTTCTTTCACGTACCATTGCTGAAAAAGGCATTTACCCGGCTGTGGATCCATTGGATTCAACATCGCGCATGTTGGATCCGCGCATCGTCGGTGAAGAGCACTATGAAGTCGCACGACGCGTGCAGTCGATCCTGCAACGTTACAAGTCGCTGCAAGACATCATTGCAATTCTCGGCATGGATGAGTTGTCTGAAGACGATAAGCTGGCTGTTGCTCGGGCACGTAAAATTGAACGCTTCTTATCGCAGCCTTTCCATGTCGCCGAAGTCTTCACAGGCTCACCAGGTGTGTTGGTCGGTCTGCAAGACACGATCAAGAGCTTCAAAGGTCTGTGTGACGGCGACTATGATCACCTTCCAGAACAAGCGTTCTACATGGTTGGCACGATCGAAGAAGCCGTGGCCAAGGCAGAAGAATTGGCCGAAGCAGCATAAGAATCGAAAAAAAAAGCAGGTGGTGTTGCACGTTGCACACCGTGAAAGAGAGGCGGACTTATGGTTATGGACAACGGCACGCCCACCAACCTGCCACAGGGTGAAGAAACCGAGCACGAATTCGGTACCTGTTGCGAAGAGCTTAAAGAGGCCATGCTCGGCGAAGAGTTTGAGCCGCTGATTGCAGTTGGCGACGACGGTGTCCTCTATCTATCCGTCGGCATGGTTGAGCTTGAGGATGACGACGAACCTGGGATGGTGGATCATCCCCTGTTCTTCTGCCCGTTCTGCGGCACGGAGCTGCAAACCGAAGAGGGGGTCGCAGATATCGTCGGCGTTGAAGACGATGATGATGAAGAAGAAGACGACGATGGTGGTGAAGACGCCGGCGGCACACCTGAGGGCAGCCCGCCGCAAATGAGTTAGTCGCCAATACACGGTTTGGTATCGCTAGACCGTTACGGCTAGAATTCCTGAGGACCCGCACGCAATGTCGCAAGAAACTTTCACATTTGAACTTGTCAGTCCTGAACGGTTGCTTGCCTCAGGCCAGGCTGAAAGTGTTGTTGTGCCGGGTGCTGATGGTGACTTCATGGTATTTAGCAATCACGCTCCCGTGGTCTCGACGCTACGGCCGGGAGTGATCGATGTGGTTTTTCCTGAGCAGAAGTCGGCTCGTTATTTTGTCAAAGCTGGTTTGGTGGAAGTGAATGGAAGTCGCTGCACGGTATTGGCTCAGGACGCTGAAGACGTGAAGGATCTCGACTCTGATCGTATTACGGAAGAAATCTCGCAAGCTGAGCGGTTACTGGCAAATGCCGGTGACGACCATGATGCGAGAGCCTTAGCTGAGCGCACCATCTCCCAGCTTAAAAGTCTTGTGTAAAGCAGTACAACTCGCGTCACCGGATTGTGTGCTATTGCTTCGGCAAGCCGCGCGCGCTCTCCAGTCCCAACACAGCCTCAAGCTTCGCCCCGTCTAGATTAGCGCCGTCTAAGATGGCCATGGACAAGTCAGCGCCTGTCAGATCAGCGCCTCGCAGATCTGCGTCTGTGAAATCAACCCACACCAGTTTTGCATCTCTGAAGTTGCTATTGCGTAGGTCCGCTTGGATGAAACGCGCGTACGTCAGTTGAGCCTGCTGAAAAGCAGCGCCGACAAGATTGGCACCAGAGAATTCGCACCGTACGAGGCTCGAGCGCGTACCAAAGTGCACATTCGTGAGGTCTGCTGCGCCAAAATCAGTTCCATCGAAGTTACCGCTCAATCGTGCGCCGCGTAACTTGGATTGGCGAAAAGTTGGCGCATTCCAGATGTTGCTGGTCAATGACGTGTGGATTGCCGGGATGAGGATGGTGGCGCCACTCAGATCTGCATTGGTGAAATTTGTATTGGTAAGCTGAGCACGATCCAGTGTGACACCGGCCAAACGGACATTGCGCAAATCTGATGAAGAAAGGTTGACGCCAAACAAGTTGCTGGCGTCCAGCCGGGCAGCCTTGAAATCAAGGTTTGAAAGATCAAGATTTTCAAGATCTTTACCAGTGAAATTAATTGGATTTTTGTCCGTCGCTGCCGCGAGCGCCGTTACGAGATCACGCAAGCTGACATCTGCGCTAAGCGACGGCTGGCTTGTGAGCGAACAAGCGACAGCTAAGAGCGCAAGTAGGTGGGCGGGTCTGAGCAGTGTTGGGCAGCTTTGTGCCATGCATTGCCTCACATATACGTCCAGATGCACCGCCAGGCTCACGCTTAACTTGCGCCCTGACACAATCTCT
>JAHZKN010000086.1 GCA_022600335.1 Alphaproteobacteria bacterium | reverse complement strand
GTGATGTTCTCAACGAGTTTGTAGGTCTCAGGCAGTCCAGCGCGCAACACTGACTGAATTTCATTGGCACTTGTTTCGTTTTTTGCTTGCCCGATAAATGTCAGATCGCGGGCGACAAGTTCAGCGCGTCCGGTCGTCATCCGCGCCAATTGCTGTAATGCCATAAATGCAACGCGCCCCCAGTTGCGCGGTGCGCCGCGCGCAGTCTTCATGCGGTCAACGATCGCCAGCTTCGGAAACGCCCGCTTGGCTTCCGCAAACAACTCCTCGCGCAACTGGTCCTTGGGCACATGCCCGTCAAGAAGTAGTTGCTGTTCATTCAATGACGCTTCCCAGGTGAAGGGATCGACTGCAGGCGGCGTGACTGAATTCGTCGCACGCATCAGACCATGCGGTAACGTTCCAGACAACTGGCTGGCCAAAGTCTTGTAGCTGGTAAAATCCAACGCCTCTCCGGTGACCCGTAGCTCCCGCTCGGTCAAAAGCGCCCGTCCACGCTTTAAGAGTCTGAGCTGTTTGAGCGCGAAGCCAATCTGCGAAAGCCACTTGGCTGGCTCTACTGCGCCGCGGGCAAGGCGCATATCATCATCAACTTCAAATTTTGGAAAGTTGGTCTTAATAACGCGGAGAATGGACTGGCGGCTCTCGCTGTTTGGCACGTGACCGTTTGCAATCACGCGGCCATTGCGCACTGAAGCACTCCACGAATAGTCGCTAACTCTATCAATGAGATCGGTGCGTGCGCGCACAATCCGCACACCCCAAATGGAGCGCACCGCTTGAATAGCCTTGCGCGGGGTTCCTTCATCAGGTGCCTTGCCAATGACAATTGCATCGCGGCCTGTAAACTGAACTCTGGCCCAATCAAAACCAGCTTCTTCCAGCACACGCTGCGCCCTACTGGTCAAATCCGCTTCAATGACCGGACGCTGCAACTGGTAGGCAATCCAGCTCAACATCACAATTGGGATCAATCCCCAAAGCCAGCGCCAAGGATTACATCTCATTCACACTGTGCTCCCAAAACTTGCCTCCAAACTGGCTCAGAGAAACTCAACCCCAAAATGCCAAATCACGTGATTTGGCACCACAATCGACCTCAAATGCGGTCGGCGATACCGACCAACATGAGTGTGGTTAACAGCAAATACGCCACGGCAGGAACTCCACAGCACGATTAAACACAACTATAGCCAACGTGGGACACCATTCCAAGCCAACTGGGATATTCTCCAAATGGACTAAGACATTGTTCAGAAAAGACGTTTCTGGCTCTCAGTGGTCACGACATTCGCGACATCCAGACACAAAAAAGCAGCGCCCTTGCGACCCAATTTTGATAGATTTTCTGCGTGGCATGAGGCCTGCGTTGTAACAACCTATCGGTCCAGTTCAGGAACAATGGCTATCATCATCCAACCTCGCTTCTCTGACATCTTGCAGGATCAACTTCGCTCATGGCCGAAGCGTCGCAATTTTGTTTCTAGGACGGCAAATCAGCTACAGAATTTGAATGGGTTGGAGTGAGAAAATTCAAAAATGTAGATTTGGACAAATGAGGCGAAGGCAGCGCCACAATTAATTAAACATTCATATCAATGAATAGACCGTATATCTTTCCTTATTTTCATATCAACACACCAATTATACCTTTCTTATTTCATATATATTTTCTATTTATATCTGTTTTTTATTCATATGCATATTCATTCTTGATTCTAACAATCAATGATTTTTTTGCGTCCTTACACGCTCAACATCACCCTACATGCAACTAACAAACTATTACGCAGATACTTCGATTTGTCTTCAAATGCGACGCAGCAAACAGGGAGTTGTTAATACGTCCTATAGTATAAAACGTATGAATTCCGCCTATTTTCTTTTGCCAAGAGACTGTTGCGTCCATGTTGCACAATCACAAGCGTTTTGACGACTTCAAAAAGATTAAGACTGAGAAGTCTCAAATATTCAAATTTAGCAATTCAGCGTCACCCCATGCGTTGAATGCAAAAAAGCATGCGCGCGGCTTTCGAATCCAACGACGTTTCTGGGAAATGTTGATCCTCGAAGCACGACGAATTGTGAACCAGGGTGTTCGCTTTATGTGGCGCGTTGCGTATAAATCACGCCGCCGCATGCGTCGCGCACGCCAAGCGCTTGCTGAACGGCGCAGACAACACGCAGAGCGCCGCAACAAGCTGTCGCCGTTGGCAAACCCAGGCAGCATGCTGGCGCTTGAGCCACGTATTGTCTTTGATGCTGCCGCCGCCGCCACCGTCGACCAGACGGCTGACCAAGTCGCGGAGCAACAAACAGCTGACGCTGTCGAAAACCGTGAAGATTCGCCATCAGACACCGAAGACAGCATCACCGGAGATGATCTTGCTGCGATCAACGTCACCGAAACAGGCGGCAGCGAAATCGCTTTTGTCGATGGATCGCTGGAAGACATCGACGAGCTATTGGCAGAGATCGACGAGTCCGTCGAAATCGTCATGCTTGACACGACATTAGACGGCATCGAGCAGATTGCTGCCGCCCTTAACGGCCGCGATGACATCGATGCAATTCATATTCTGTCGCACGGTAATAGGGGCCAACTCAATCTTGGAACCGGCGTGCTCAATGCCGAAACCATGCAGGGCGAATACAGCGACGAACTTGCGGTCATCCGCGATGCGATGTCGGAAAGTGGCGACATCCTCATTTATGGCTGTGATTTTTCCGGTGGCACTATCGGCCACCAAGCCGCTGAGTTGTTATCCGAACTAACCGGTGCTGACGTCGCTGCGTCCGAGGATGATACAGGCCATGAGAGCCTTGGTGGTGACTGGGATCTTGAAACCAAAATTGGCATCATCAACGTCGAGGCCATACACGCCGTAAACTGGGAACAGTTAATGGCACCGATTAATGTTACGGTTGTTGACGGCACAACAACGACCGCCACAACACTCGGCAACAATATTGCCGGCAACGGGGTAACGGTCACTGGAGTAACGTTCACCGGTCAAAATGCACAAGGCGGAACGTTCACAGGTGCCACTGGCTATCCCAGCGAGTGGCTTGGCTACGATTCGGGAGTGATCCTTTCTACGGGCAACGTTGTCGACGTCTCCGGAACTCCAGCTGGGAACAGTTCCACAAATCACAGCGGCGCTGGTGATGCAGATCTGGAATCGCTCGCCAACAATACATCGTTCGATGCTTCGGTGCTCGAAGTTTCCTTCGTCCCGACAGGCAATCTTGTCACATTGCAGTTCACCTTTGGCTCAGAGGAATACAACGAATACGTCTATTCGAATTTCAACGATGCCATCGGGATCTGGGTCAACGGATCGCACTCATCTGTGACACCGACTGGTGATCCCGTTGCTATTGATGGGATCAATCAGGCCGGCGCCTTCAATCCGGGGTTTGGCATCGAGGCGAACGACCCGAATCCAGGCAATGGCGTTTTTGATTCGTCCAATCCATCTCTCTATGTGAACAATTCAACTGCTGCATTCAATGTCGAGATGGATGGCTTCACAGTCACTCTAACATTTACCGCAAACGTCAATGTAGGTGTCACAAACACAATCAAGCTAGGCGTTGCCGACATCGGTGACGGTGCATTTGATTCCTGGTTGTTTGTGCGTGAGAACAGCCTTCAAACGAATACGATTGCCAACACGGATTTAGTCTCGACACCTCTCAACACAGCTGTCACCATCGATGCGCTGGCTAATGACTTTGACGCCGAAGGCGACCCACTAACAATCACTCATGTTGCTGACCAGCCGGTCACGCCCGGCGGTGCTGCCGTCACACTGGCAACCGGCGCAACTGTTCAACTAACCTTAGCCGGTCAGCTACTATTCACGCCTGCAACTGGTCAAACCGGCGCCGATACATTCACATATACGATCGCAGACGGAACTGGCTCTACAGCGGTTGGATTTTCTTCGGTCCAAATCGGGGCGAACAGCCCACCCGTGATTGATTTGAACGATGACGGAACGACAGCCGCGCGCGACTTTGGCGCTGCGTTCAATGAAGGTGATTTTCCGGTCCTCATAACTGATCCTACTGCAAGTATCATTGATACAAATGACAACAGTTTCCCGTCCCTGGACATCACACTCGGCGGATTTCTCAGCGCCGGCAATGAAATCTTTTCAATAGGTGGAACCGACTTTACGTTCGGTACTGCGCAAACCTCGACAGTTCACGTTGCTGGTGTGTCAGCGGATATCGCCTACGATGGTGCAAATGGGATCTCAGTTACAAATACAATTCCCTTTGCAGAAATTGCGGAAGGTGATCTGGAAGCCCTTATTCAAAGTATCACTTACCAGCATACTGGCGATGCGGTTCAAGACGGCAACAGAACCTTCAGTTTTCAGGTCGATGATGGCGACATAACAAGCAATATT
>JAHZKN010000001.1 GCA_022600335.1 Alphaproteobacteria bacterium | reverse complement strand
GAGTGATTGTCTTGAACAAAATTCGCAACAATGCCTGCATCTTTCAGGGCCTTGGCACTAAAGGTTTCTGAGAAAAAGCCACGTTCGTCACGATGCACGGTCGGAACAATGCGTTTCACATCAGGAATTTTGAGGGACTGAATTTGCACTTTTGGCTCGTCTCTTTAGTTATAGCTCATGATATCAATCGACGTCTTCGACGGTGATTCCAACCGGTGGCACGCATGGACTGCAGTCGGGCGTTAGGTATTGCAATGCTGACGCTAGGATTCAATCAGATTTTTAGCAGGATCAAGATTTGAGTTGCGTCCTAAGCGTCTGGGCTCTATGGAATTCCCGGTTTCTTTTGCTTTCAATTCGAAAGCTCTTGCATGTGTTATACCGTAGTAAACAGAACCTTTGTGTTCAGCTGCTGATTGGTCTTGACTGATACAGACCATCCATTGGGATGATCAACTTGACTCAAAATAAGTCACTAACAAATACATGGCCGACTTATTCTGAAGATGAAATCCAAGCGGTTATGGACGTCTTGAGGAGTGGCCGCGTCAACCAATGGACGGGAGATCGCGTTCGGACTTTTCAAGAAGCATTTGCAAACTACTGCCAAGCACCACATGCAGTTGGAGTCGCAAATGGCACCGTTGCTCTTGAAATAGCATTATTGGCCCTAGGTATTTCCAAGGGTGATGAGGTCATTGTAACGTCACGAAGCTTTGTTGCATCTGCCTCATGTGTGGTGTCGGTCGGTGCAACGCCTGTTTTCGCCGACGTAGACAATGACTCTCAGAATATTTCCGTCAACACAATCACACCGCTCGTTACATCGCGGACCAAGGCCATTGTTCCAGTACACCTGGCAGGCTGGCCATGCGATATGCCGGAGATCATGTCATTGGCAGCGGCTCATGATCTCGCCGTCATTGAAGACTGTGCACAGGCTGTCGGTGCCAAAATTTTAGATCGCCCTGTTGGCTCATTTGGGCACGCCGCAGCATTCTCATTCTGCCAGGATAAAATTATGACGACTGGTGGTGAGGGCGGCATGATTTTATTTCAAGATCAGGCCGCAGCTGAATGGGCAATGTCCTATAAGGACCACGGGAAAAACATCTCTTGCTTTACGGATCGACCAAAAGGCAACGTTTTCCCATATGTCCACGATGCGCCCGGTACAAATTTAAGACTGACGGAGATGCAGGCAGCCATTGGGATTATTCAACTCTCAAAGCTGGACCAATGGATCGGCCTGCGTCAGCGCAATGCTCAAATTTGGAAAGACGCGTTACGTTCGCTTCCGTGCATAGAGATTCCGGAACCTGCTGAACATATCCAGCATGCTTATTACAAATTCTATGCATTCCTAAAGGAGGATTTCCTCAAGCCGGGCAGCGATCGCTCTCAGATCCTCGACGCTTTAAGTGCTGAGGACATTCGTGCGTTTAGTGGCTCTTGCCCAGAAATTTATCGCGAAAAGTTATTCAGTGACACAAAAACACCAACACGTCCGACCGCCCATGCACTCGGCATATCAAGCTTGATGTTTGAGATTCATCCAACGCTCGACGAAGTACTGCTTAAGAAAACCGCCACGCGGACTGCGCAAATTATTGCAGATCATCAAAGTGGCTGATCTCGGCTTGCTCGTTACACCGCAAGACTTGAAGTAAAACCTATATGCGAGAACTCTACTGCGGTCGGCCGACGCCAAAGTATGCAAACCCGGCCTGCTTTGCTTCGTGTGGTGTAAAGACGTTGCGTAGATCAACAATGACGTTCCCTGACATTTTGCTGCGTACATCATGCAAGTCTAGCGCGCGAAACTCGTTCCATTCTGTCAAAATGACAAGTGCGTCTGCTTGTTCCACAGCCTCGCTGGCGCTATCGCACCAGGTGACGTTGGGCAGCAATGGCTCTGCTTGTGTTCGCCCTTTCGCATCGTAGACACGCACGTTCGCACCGCGGTCCTGCAACATTGGAATGATGACAAGGCTGGGTGCATCACGCATGTCATCGGTGTTGGGTTTGAATGTTGCGCCGAGTACGCCAATTGTTTTTCCGCGAAGGGAGCCGCCGCATGCCCGCTCAATACGGCTTGCCATGGCGAGCTTGCGTTCATCATTGACAACACTCACTTGCTCAATCAATGACAACGGAGACTTTGCTTCACGCGCCGTGCGCACAATGGCAGACACATCCTTTGGGAAACACGAGCCGCCGTATCCTGGGCCGGGATGCAGAAATTTGTCGCCGATACGCTTATCTTTTCCGATGGCGTCCGCAACTTCCTGAACATCGGCACCAACATGTTCGCATAGATCTGCAATCTCGTTGATAAAGCTGATTTTGAGCGCCAGAAACGCATTTGCTGCATACTTGGCAAGTTCTGCAGATTCACGCGAAACAAAGATCACTGGGGACCGGCGCAATGACAAAGGTTGGTACAGTCGCGCCATGACCTCTTGTGCACGCTCGTCATCCAACCCGACCAACACCCGATCTGGATGCGAAAAATCGCCGATTGCCGAACCTTCGCGCAGAAATTCTGGATTGGAACACACCGCAAAGTCTGCACTTGGATTCGCGTTCTTTAAGCGGCGTTCAATTTCGCGACTTGTGCCAACGGGCACCGTGGACTTGGTCGAGATAACAGTAAAGCTGGTGAGGTGTGGTGCCGTTTCCTCCACGGCGGTATAAACATATGACAGATCCGCATAGCCATCGCCACGCCGCATCGGTGTGCCGACAGCCAAAAATACAATATCTGCTGCCGCCACTGCGGGTCCGAGGTCGTCGCTGAAAGAAAGGCGCCCAGCATTGATATTGCGATCAATAAGGTCGTCGAGTCCT
>JAHZKN010000085.1 GCA_022600335.1 Alphaproteobacteria bacterium | reverse complement strand
TGTTCTGGAGAATTCCGCCGCGGCATGAAGTTGCGTCAGGTGCGCTCGGGAAAGGATTTGATGATCCATAGTCCGATTATGTTTCTTGCAAACGACCGTGAGATTGCTGAGGAAGCAGGGGCTGGTGACGTCATCGGCATCCCAAATCACGGCACCATTCGCGTTGGCGATACGTTCACCGAAGGCGAGGAATTGCGCTTTACAGGACTTCCTGTGTTTGCACCTGAAATTCTCAAGCGCGTGATGCTTCAGGATACAACACGAGTAAAGCAGATGCGTCAGGCTCTGCAAGACTTGTCAGAAGAAGGTGTCATCCAGATCTTTAAACCCGATATTGGATCGCAGTGGGTGGTCGGTGTGATTGGAGTACTGCAGCTGGATGTCGTCGCGGACCGGGCGCGCAATGAGTACAAGGTTGAATTAGGATTTGAAGAAACACCCTACGCCACAGCACGTTGGCTTGTGAGTGAAGATCCGAGTGCGTTGAAAAACTTCATATCCTCAAATCCTTCGGCGGTGATGGCGGACCGTGATGGTGATCCGGTTTTCATGGCGAAGAGTGCATGGGACCTTGACTTCAAGGTGCAAAAAAATGAGGCCATCAAGTTTCTAAAAACTAAAGAGCTTGAGTGATATTGGCCAAAGTGGTGAAGCCAGAAGGCAGCGCGTAAGTTTTCTCAGCAGCTCTGCCTAGAATGCAATTCAGCTGAACCACGTGCGTCATCAACGGGATGACGAAGTAAGCCCTGGTGGCGTTTTAGACCACGCATATCCCTTTTGGCCAAGTTCACGCCCGACATCAAAAAGGGCCTTCATATATTTACGATCAAAAGTTTCCTTGCTCTCTAGTGTAAAACTGGCTGGCACAGATGCGAGGTGATACGCGATGCTGTTGTTCTTTGTTTCGACATAGAGCTTGTAAAGATCGCTAATCGCCTGTTGTTTCATGAGCGTCCACAAAGAGCGCCCAGCAATCTGTTTGGTGCTTCCTCCAACAGCCTGCCATTTCGGTGTCAACGGTGTATTCATGACTATGTAGAGGTTGAACTTCGGTTTTCTCCTTCCCATCTTTTTTGGATCAATCAGCTCACGAAACAGCAGCTGTGGCGGCAAAAAGAAGACTTGCCCGGTTGTGCCGCCATCAACGTGAAGCTCTTGCAGCACCCGCCCTTGTGCTGAAACGTCGATGACAACGGGTGGAAAGACGGCCGGTATGGATGCTGAGGCGAGAAGAATTTTACGGAAAAGAACAAGTGCTTGTTTGTTTCCTGCTTGCGCGATTTGTCCCATATTCCAAACGACCGGACGTTCAGCATCAAGGTTGGTCGTGCCTATTAGAAGGCGTCGTCCCTTGTTATGTTCAGCGGCAACCGCCTGCAAGAGCTTGTAATCAACATAGCCTGCAATGATTTTTGCGAGTTTGGAGTTGTCGGCAATTGAAGGGCCCCCCAGAAGGCCCGCAAGAATTTGAGGTTCAACAAGCTGGCTTGTTCCATAGTGGGTGTACATTTCCTCGAGTTGGCGATTGTAATCCGTGCCTAGGAAAACAAAGGGTGCTGCAAGGGCGCCAGTGCTGATGCCAGTTATGAGATCAAATTCCGGCCGATTGCCTTTTTCTGACCAGCCTTTGAGTAATCCGGCACCGAATGCGCCATCGCTGCCACCGCCGGAAATTGCGAGGAAATTCGCTTCTTTGCGTTGCCCTTTGTAAAATAGGTGAGGGCGTTGGGCGAGTGATTGTTGATGCGATAGCTGCATCTCCTGCTTAATGTTTTTTGGTAGCGAGTCGCCCCAATACCGGACGCCTGAAAAATTCTCAATTTCAGCAACATCAATGAGCTGCGCAGGTACTGGTTCGCGAATCAGCTGTGCTGCACAGCCTCCTGCAAGCATCAAGAATGCTATTGTGATGATGGCCTTACATTTCATCAAACGCAGGTCTCTCTAACAAAACGATTTTGAAATGTCGTGGGCATCACTCTCGGATATTCTCCCCACCATCGTCGAGCTTTTGTGGGCGCCGCCAATATTGAAATTGGGGTGTCCAGTCTGATGCCTCAAGGCCGGCAAGTGCTAAAAAATGCCAAACAGGGGAGTAGAGATCGCCTGGCCCGAAGGCAGCGCGTCCGCGGCGCACGATTGAATTGCCGCGGCGCTCATAGATTGCAGCACCTGGACCGTTGGTGTGTTCACCCATACTGCACTGGTCGCTCATGTACGGACCGCCTCCGTGCGATACCGTGCGGAACTTCCAGCCGCGATCCAGTGCCATCTGTCGCTGTATTTTGGGCGGGTCTTTGGATGTGAGCACAACAGCCATAGCATCTTCGAGGTGACTTAAAACACCGTTGATTCCGTCTGCCCAGAGCGTGCAATAGCGGCAACCCTGTCCCATGTTGTGAATCATCATCAAACGATCACGACCTGCGAACAGGTTGGATAGAGTAATCTCGCCGCCAAGGATTTCGAAGGTGTAATCCTTGACTTCGACATCCTCTTGTTTGCGACGTAAAGCGGCAAGTTGTTGGGCCTTTTGCATGATCTCGAATTCAAGCGTGTCAGCATCTGTCATTTTCCAGGTCCTCCATACTTATAGAAAAGCTGTAGCAAGCCGGGATCTTAAAGTCATTTAAGGCGAAGCGTTGAGCCTTCCCATTTTGAAGCTCTTCTCTTTTATCTCACTAGACGCGCGGGTCCTAGTTTGGATTCAACAACGACTTCACGGTATCAGTTTGCGACACATGTAGTTGTGGTGGTGTAAGAGACCCACCCACCTACGCTCCACCAATAAGAATTCCAGCGGCCAATACGAGACTGCCTCCCAATAGTACCTGCACGGCTGCACGCAGCATCGGAGTGTCCATGTATTTGTTTTGGATCCAAACAATCGCCCAAAGCTCAAAGAATACAATGATCAATGCAACGGTTGTCGCTGTCCAAAATGACGGAAGCAAGTAGGGAAGCGTATGTCCGAGCCCACCTAGAGTCGTCATCACTCCTGAGGCAAAACCGCGTTTGATTGGTGAGCCGCGCCCAGACAATTTTCCATCATCATGTACTGCTTCTGTAAAGCCCATGGAAATACCGGCGCCAACTGAAGCAGATAGTCCAACAAGAAACGTTGTCCAAGGGTCATGCGTTGCAAACGCTGTCGCAAATATTGGGGCGAGTGTTGAAACAGACCCATCCATCAAACCCGCAACACCAGGTTGGACCCAAGTTAATAGGAACTGTTTCTTGGATGTGTGAGCCTCGCTTCGCAGGGCATCATCATCGAGATGGGTGTCGGTTAGTTCCTGCGCAGTTGTCTGATGCCCGGCTTCCTCTGCGGCAAGGTCGCCAAGAAGCTTTCGGATTGATGTATCGGTCGATCGTGCGGCCGCAGACAAGTAAAAGTCTCGCGCTTGCCGTTCCATCTCGGTGGTCTCTTCACGAATTCGGTCGAGGCTGAGATTTTCTATGAGCCAGACCGGCTGGCGCGACGGAAAGCCGGCGACTTGTTCGCGCCGTAGCGGGACAAGGAAGGAGCCAAACCGTTCTTGATAGACATCAAGGAGTCGACGGCGATGAGTGTTTTCTTCAGCGGTCATTCCATCGAAAATTGCTGCCGTGGCAGGGTAGTCATTGCGCAACCGTTCAGCATAGGCGGTGTAGATCTGGGCATCTTCCTCTTCAGCAGAGATTGCTAGTGCCAGAATTTCTTGCTCGTTTAAATCTTCAAAGCGGCGCTTGCCAAGAACGCGTGCAAGTGAGAATTGAGAAAACATAGCCGGTCCTTAAGCTTTCAGATTGTCGTAATAATCCGGTCGTATCAAACGGGATCATTAGTACGATATAGCGGCAGGGTAAGACTTCGAAAATTATGGCGCCCCGTACGGGACTCGAACCCGTGTTTCAGGCGTGAGAGGCCAGCGTCCTAGGCCACTAGACGAACGGGGCAACACCTTAAACTTTAGCAGAGCCTGACGCCCGTGTTGGTCGCCGACTGGCTATTTATCCAGCAGTGCTTATTGCACATCACTATCGATACGCGAGATATAAGGGGGCGTAAGGTTCTAATCAAGGCGCGTCTGGAACGAACCTGGTCGATGAATTGCACATGAGTATGTTCTGTCGTGGTGAAATGTCCGTGAGGACTTCGAGGAATAGGTGAGCGAAATACTGAGATGAGTAGCTGTGACGACTCCATCTTCGAAGTGTCAGAGGCGGATGCCGGTCGCCGGTTGGATCATGTCTTGCGCGACCAGCTGCCAGACTTCAGTCGTGCGCGTCTGCAAGCTTTGGTGCGGGCAAGCTGTGTCGAGATCGGTGCGTGTGTTGTTCAGGATCCTGGTGCCAAGGTGCGTCTTGGCGACCAAGTTGTTGTGACCGTTCCACCGCCCGAGCCAGCGCGACCTGCAGGGGAGCCGATCGCTCTCAATGTTGTCTATGAAGACGCAGCCCTCATTGTCATCGACAAACCGGCCGGTCTTGTTGTTCATCCAGCGCCTGGCAATCGCACGGGCACATTGGTCAACGCATTGATCGCCCACTGTGGCGACAGCCTGTCCGGTGTCGGGGGAGAGCGCCGGCCAGGTATTGTGCATCGATTGGACAAAGACACTTCTGGCTTGTTGGTGGTCGCAAAATCAGACGTGGCGCACCGAGGCCTTGCTCAACAGTTTGCTGCACATGGCCGTGATGGCAAATTAGAGCGGGCGTATCTGGCTTTGGTCTGGGGTATCAGCGACCGTCCGCAAGGCACGATCGCTGCGTCTATCGGTCGGTCGCAAATCAATCGCACGAAGATGGCCGTTGTGTCTGATGAGCGTGGGCAGGACGCGGTGACTCACTATTCTGTGCTGGAGCAGTATCAGGATCGCGAAAGGCGTGGCGTTGCAAGCCTTATCGAGGCTCGGTTGGAGACGGGGCGAACGCATCAAATCCGTGTTCATATGGCGCACACGGGCCATCCGGTGATTGGCGACCCTGTTTATGGTTCTGGGTTCAAAACAAGTGCGAAGCGCTTGGTCAAAGATGTCCGCAGCGTTGTTGAAGGGCTTGAGCGGCAAGCCCTGCATGCTCATTGTCTTGGCTTTGAACACCCTGTTACTGGCAAAACTCTCCGTTTTGAGAGTTCTTTGCCACCTGAACTTTCTATCGTGAGGGATGTGCTTTCCGGTGCTCAGATTGCACAAAAAAATTAGAGACAAACTTGCCCGCGCAACCGTCCTCAATGGTAACCAACGCGTAACAATTTGCCGTATGGTTAGTAACAGTTAACCTAATTCAGCTTAAGCTTGGCGTCCCAGAGAACAACTAAATAACGGGTGTCCGCCATGGATTTTCGGTTCAAACTTGTCGCGGCATGTTTTTTTGCTTCAATGATGCTGCTGAGCAGCATTGAAGCAGATGTATTCAGCGGATTTACCGGAATTTTCGTCACCCTCGGTGCCCTGCTGTTTTTTGCCTTTATCGCTCTATGGCCGAGCTTGACTCGAGGCGACTTGGCAGATCGCAGTGCTGCTGGTGGCTCTTGGAGTGACCGTATTGAGTTTGACTCCATGGATTCAGAAAAAGGCCGCGAGTCCTAGGATCACCCGTCTGGCAACACGCGCTTGGTGCTGTTTTTGGACCCGCCGCGTGTGTCTCCCTAGGGCGCGGTATTGTGGCGTGACAGGCTGCTTCTTTCGGTTCTCAACGCCTCAGCGGGCCCTTGAATAGGGCAAATCTGATCATATCTTAGTGATGGTTTGTGACGCGACTTGATCGCCTGCGACCGGCCTTTGCCTTGTGGCTGCACAGGCTTAGGGTGTAAGACGGCAGACCCCCACCTGGTTGCGTGTCGAAGCTGCATTCGCAAACTTTAGACGTCGTCCAGTTGGCCCCCGCGGCAGTACCAAAGAGACATGAGGGTATGACAGTTAAATCAGTTCCTGCGGTTCCCAGTTCAACCTCCGGCCTATCCCGGTACCTTGCCGATGTGCGTAAGTTCCCGATGCTTGAGCCGGATGAAGAATTCATGCTGGCTAAGCGCTGGAAAGAACATGGCGACACAGATGCTGCGCACAAGCTGGTCACATCGCATTTGCGGCTGGTCGCTAAAATCGCCATGGGGTATCGCGGCTATGGATTGCCGATTGGCGAAGTTATCTCTGAAGGCAATGTCGGGCTGATGCAGGCTGTCAAAAAATTTGAACCTGACAAAGGGTTCAGACTCGCGACCTATGCCATGTGGTGGATCCGTGCCTCAATACAGGAATACGTGTTGCGCTCGTGGAGCCTCGTTAAGATGGGAACGACTGCGGCGCAAAAGAAGCTTTTCTTCAACCTGCGCCGTGCGAAGAGCCAGTTGCAGGCTTTGGACGATGGTGATCTCAAGCCGGATCAAGTCAAAAAAATTGCGGATCGGCTAGGTGTCCCTGAAGCAGACGTTGTATCGATGAACCGACGCATGGGCGGTGACTCCTCCCTCAATGCGCCGCTAAAGTCTGACGATGCCACAGGTGAATGGCAGGATTGGCTCAAGGATGAAAGTCCGTCTCAGGAAGATGAGCTTGTCAGATCTGAAGAGCTGGACCACCGCCGTGGGTACTTGGCCGAGGCTCTTGAAGGGCTCAACGAGCGCGAGCGGCAGATCTTTGAGGCGCGCCGGTTGAGTGAAGCACCTCAGACGCTTGAAGAATTGTCGCAAGTGTTTGGCGTTTCGCGTGAACGCATTCGCCAGATTGAGGTGCGCGCGTTTGAGAAGGTGCAAGAAGCCGTACAGGGATCGGCGCGCGAAGCTGAAGCAGGGGCTGGTTAGTACCGAGACCGCATAGCCACAGTTGTATACGCCTCACTGTCACACGGTGGCCTAGCGTCATCGCCGGGTTGCACGAATCACGCTAAAACGGATTTGACTGGTTGTGGATAACTCCACAACTGGTTCCACCAGAAGGACTTTTCTCGCTTCTGGTGGCTGAGTGCGTGCGTTAGGGCATCAAGGGAAGATCACCTCTTGCTTTCTCTAAGCTGGGTATTGAAACCACCTGGCAGACCAGCTCGCTTAGATGGGCGTCGGCGCCGGACGGAGCCGCGCAAGGGAACATCTGGCAGCAACGCATGGGCTCAAATCTCAAACGTCGTCCACACCACCCCTGTCGCAAATCGCCAAGTTGCAACCGGTGATCCATCCGCCGTCCCTGGCTGGTGGCAGCGTACTGCTTTGTGGCAATTGGCGTTGAGTTGGATTCCGACATGGGGAAGCACTCGCGAAGATGGAGTTCGCAATGCTGAGGCACTATCGTACATCACTCATGCCAACATCCAGTGGGGGGGACATCAAGCGTAGGCAGTCATTTGACCCCTATTGGTACTTTGTACTGCTCTGGCGACTAAAACCTCCGCATCCTCCAAGTAGCATTGGACTGACATATAGCTAGCTGGCGCTGGCAACAAAAAATAGAAGGCCGATCCTGCAGGATCGGCCTTTGCATTTGTTAGGTCCATGTTCAGAAACTTACATCGGGAATAAAGCAATTCGCT
>JAHZKN010000084.1 GCA_022600335.1 Alphaproteobacteria bacterium | reverse complement strand
TTCAAAATGATCGATGTATCAAGTCCACCGGAATAGGCCAGGACGACTTTTTTGATTTCAGTGGGTTTGCCCGCGGCCATGAATGCCTCACTCATTGGGATGTGTTTGGTTGTTGGCCGGCACTATAGGCAGCATCGCTAACGCATCAAGAGGGCGTAATCGCCATTGTTAAAGCGACGCAAAAAGCTTTCGATTGTTCTAGCGGTTCACTGCAGGCAGATCTAGCCACGGCCAAAAGTCGGCAAAGGGATTTGCTGGAGCCGCCGCACGGGGCTCGCGTTTTGATGCTGAGCGGCGCGTTTTGGTGGTCGGCGTATCGAAGGTTAGCGATTCACGTGCTGCGTGTTGAGCGGACTCAAACGCTTCCATCGTTGCGGCATTGGCTTCGGCTGTCGGCTTAGCCACGGCATGCGGCACGCCAATCGCCATCAGCGACCAGGTCATGGCCCATGCTGACTGTGATGCCGAGAAGGGTGACCACGACGATGCCAACGACATCATATCTGTGGCCGATGGCGCAAATTGCCCCCAAGAAGCCTCGGTCAGTGGCATGGCGGGCCACGGCATGGTTTGGTTTGTAGGCGGAGTGAACATCGCCATCATCCAGTTTTGCAATGGCCAAGGTGTCGGCATCGACCACGGCAACGATACAGTCGGCGACGTATACGACGACACCGCTGACGTCTGTGTGTCTGGGTGCTGGAACCAAGATGACGGCTTAGCGCGTGCTGGGTCGACAGCATCCTGATAGGCGCGCGACCAGGCTTCAACGGCGGCAGTAGTGGCATGCAAGCCCGCAGACAAACCGGCATTCGCATAGCCGAGAGCGGCTTCTGTGCACTTGTTGGCAAAACGTGCGCTGTGGTCTTGGCTCAAGGCTGTCTCACAATTCAAAGATGTAAACCGATCCGGCAGGCATGCCGTGTGGTGTTCTGTCGTCCATTTATCAGCAAAATAGCTTAATTTTGCACTGCAGCATAGAGACAACTGGCTGCACCCATAGGATCGCGCCCGGCGGGACAGCGGGTTGGTAAGGCGATTCCGGTTGAGCAGGAGATGATCTAGGCCTTAGATTCTCGCGGCTCGGTGCGGAATGAGAAGCGTTCGTGCCGGCCTCCTCCTGCGAATCGGCCAGCGACCAACCAGTAGGCGCTTCCGGCTGCAAGCCCGGTCATAAAATAGGCCACCATGGCATAGGGATTGAGGATCGATAGGCCACCGACTTCACTCAAGTGTAGAGCGAATAGGCCGGCCATGGCGATCGCAATGCCCACTAAAGCGTAATACAAGAGCTGGCGGACCTGCTGCCATTCGGCAAGTGCGGCTGCAATGATGCCAAACGGAGCCACGAAGATGGCAGAGTGCGTCGCGGCGAATAAAGACAACAGGCCCGCATTGGCAAGACCGGACGGCAGGGCATCAGCGCTGAGGCCGGCAAGATCAGCGGGTGTTACGACAAACGCGGTTTGCACCAGCCCGGCGACAAGGCAGGCGACAATCAAACCGAACAGAATGCGTGCAACGGAAGCCAACATGAAGATAATCCTCATCCACCTCAAAGTGTGATCGTAGCTTACCTGGATGCGTCTCCGACGGACAATGGAAAATGATGGTTAGGGGCTCGGGAAGCGGCGTTTGCCCATTGGTCTCATGCGCGTGTTGTAGCGCGATTACTCTGGCTTTGCTTTAGGACTGTGCACTTACGTGTCAGGCTTTGCGACCGGCAATCAGCCAGTAAACCAAACCGCCAGCGAAACCTGCGGTTGCAAACACCTGCCAGACGATAGCCGGAACGGCTGCAATAGCGTCAGCTTGTCCAAGACGTGACAACAGTGGCACCGAAGCCAAAGCCAAGCCCCCACCGATCATGTAGTAGAGCCAGGATCGAATGCGCGCGACCTCGCCGACAATAATAACGCCAAGCGCTGGCAAAATTGACAAACCAGACATCAGAAGAGAACCACGCCAAAATAACTCGACAATGGTTGTTGCAACTTCCGCACCGTCATCGCTTTGCCCGTGTAAAGCATGCGTGATGTGTTCGAGGCCTAGCGTTACAAGAATAAATCCGGTGACACTGACAGCAATCAGGAATGCGATGGGTAATAGAATCAAACGACCAAGCGTGCGCCAAAACATGTCTCTTCAGTCCTATCGTTTTCAGTGCTCAGTGGACGTCGCGATAGCCGATCGTTCAGAGGCTTTCAAACGCACACTTTCGGATTTGAGTTGGCCACATGCTGCAAAGATATCGCGCCCGCGCGGTGTGCGCACGGGGCTTGCATAGCCGGCACGATTGACGACATCAGCGAAGCGCTCAATCTGCTCCCAATCCGAACATTCATAAGGTGAGTGAGGCCACGAGTTAAAAGGAATCAAATTGATTTTGGCTGGGATGCCGGCCAGTAAACGCACCAAGGCCTTAGCCTCCGCCAACGAGTCGTTCATACCTTTCAGCATGACATACTCAAACGTAATACGCTTGGCATTGGACACGCCGGGATAGTCTCGGCAGGCCTGCAAAAGCTGCTCTAAGGGGTATTTCTTGTTGATCGGTACTAATTCATCGCGCAGATCATCATGGGTTGCGTGCAGCGAAATCGCTAGCATGGTCGCGG
Source organism: Alphaproteobacteria bacterium (assembly GCA_022600335.1). GTDB lineage: Bacteria > Pseudomonadota > Alphaproteobacteria > Rhizobiales > Hyphomicrobiaceae > JAHZKN01. The sequence continues at coordinate 1,300 of JAHZKN010000084.1, read as the reverse complement.
CTTCCTCGCCCCATCGCGCAATTTCTGGAACAACGCCCGAAGTTGATAATGTGATGCGGCGCTTGGAAACAGATAGACCTTCATTGTCTGCTGCAATTTCCATCGCATCGCGGACATTATCAAAGTTATAGAGCGGTTCGCCCATGCCCATTAAAACGATGTTGGTGATTTTGCGCTCGCCAGCTGGCAACAGTCGGCCATCGCTGGGTGGGCTTGCATCTGGCCAATCACCGATCCGGTCGCGCGCTAATAAGATTTGTGCTGCAATTTCTTGTGCCGTCAAATTGCGCACGAGGCGCTGGGTGCCGGTATGACAAAACGTGCAATTCAGCGTGCATCCGACCTGGGATGAAATGCACAGTGTGCCGCGGTCCGCTTCTGGAATGTAAACGGTTTCAATTTCAGGTGCGGTTGCATCGGTGGCGGTGGTGGCCAGTCGCAACAACCACTTGCGCGTGCCATCTTCTGACACTTGCTCAGAGACAATCTCTGGTCGGTCCAACGAATGTGCCTGGTCAAGGTCCGTGCGCAAGTCTTTGGAGACATTGCTCATGGCGTCAAATGACGTCACGCCAGAGACATAGATCCAGCGCCACAACTGATTGACCCGCATCCGGATGTTTTTTTGCGCGACGCCAAGCGCAAGGAGCTGCGCGGCAAGGTCCGCACGCGTCAGACCAGCAAGCGAAGGCTTGGCTGCAAAGCCTGGCTCGGGTGATACGGATCGCGCATTTTGGTCGAGAACAACCGTCATAGACTGAAGGCTCTGAGATGCTGTTGGGGAACGGTGTGTCAGTCTCAGAGTGTCTAAAGGTTTTCCGGGACTTGCGAAACCATTGTCCTGCGAGGTCGTGCGCGTCATGCGCGACATTGGCTGGGGTGGGCCGCAGGCGCAAAAAAACCCGGCAGCCATGTCCGGCAACCGGGTCTTTGGGGTCCCTTGGAGGGGGTGGGAGAATATCTTGCTTAGTGGCGGCGGGCTGCGCGGCGAGCAACTTCTGCCTTGGAAACCATGCCGGCTGAAACCAGAGCATTAACGCAGCGCTTAGAAAGCTTGGTGCCGTTGCGGCGCATGCAGCTCTTAGTGGCCTGCGAACCAGGAGCATGCTGGCTGCAGTAGTTCAGATAGTCTGAGGTGCAAGCGACTTTTACGCGCAGGCTAACTGCAGAAGCGGTGGAAGCTTGGGCGGCGAGGGCACCAGCAACAACAGCGGTTGTCAGGGCGGTGCGAAGGACTGTGTTCAAGGTGGTCATGGCTCTCTCCAAGGGGTCTGTGTTTGTCGATGAACACACCCTACGA
>JAHZKN010000083.1 GCA_022600335.1 Alphaproteobacteria bacterium | reverse complement strand
GCGTGATACGCAAATTTATGAAACTTGGTCGGCGGTGTCAGTTTGAATTGGCTGCTGCTGGGCTTAAGCGATAGCGCCGCCCCAAACACACGTTCCAGCACGTTTGCGAACGAGTAACTGATAACCATCGGCCCTCCTTGGAGGGCCGTTGTTTGTTGCAGCATGAGTGTTTAGGCAGCTTTTTGTGCAGATGACGTGGCCGTTTCTGCAAAGTAGGCCATTGCTGCATCAACGCCGCCTTTCGCATGCGGGATGTCGGCAATCTTGAGCCCCATTTCAACGCCTGCCAAGGCCCCCAAAATTGTCAGTTCGTTGGTGTCGCCGAGGTGGCCGATACGGAACGCCTTACCAGCCAGCTTGTTGAGTCCGGTGCCCAACGACATGTTGAAGGTCTCAAGAACCAGCGCCCGGAACTGATCCGCATTGTGGCCGTCAGGCAGGGTGACTGCTGTTACAGCCGGGGAATAGTATTTTGCCTCCCGGCACCAAATGTCGAGGCCCCATGCATTCACTGCCCGACGTGTCGCCTCGGCGAAGCGCTCATGGCGGGCAAAGACGTTGTCGAAGCCTTCTTCTTGCAGCATGTCGATAGCCTCGGTGAGGCCATACAGCAATCCAGTTGCGGGCGTGTAGGGGAAGAAGCCGTCGGCATTCGTGGCCAGCATATCGGCCCAGGAAAAATAGGACTTTGGCAGCTGAGCAGTCTTTGCTGCGGCAAGTGCTTTGTCACTGATCGCATTCAGTGACAAGGCTGGCGGCAGCATCAAGCCTTTCTGTGAACCAGAAACGGTGACATCAATGCCCCATGCATCGTGCTGCAGGTCCATCACGCCAAGCGAAGAGATGGTGTCGGTCATGAACAACGCTGGGTGACCGGCTGCATCAAGTGCCTTGCGGATATCCTGTAGCCAAGCGCGACACCCAGTTGAGGTTTCATTGTGCACAACGCATACGGCCTTGATGTCGTGGTTGGTATCTTTGCGCAGGTGCTGCTCTATCAGGTCTGCGTCAACACCGACTTTCCAATCAGTTTTGAGAACTTCTGGTACTAGGCCGAGGCTCTTAGCCATGGTGGCCCACAGCAATGCGAATTGACCTGTTTCAACCATCAGAACTTTGTCGCCCGGCGACAGCGTATTGACCAACGCCGCTTCCCACGCGCCGGTCCCAGAGGACGGGAAGATCACCACATCATTCCTGGTTTTGAAGAGGGCCTTCAGATTGGCAAACAGATGTTTCGCCAGCGCTTGAAATTCCGGTCCGCGATGATCGAGAATTTGCTTCGACATCGCACTGAGGATGCGTTCCGGAATCGGTGTCGGGCCAGGGATCTGCAAGAAATGACGGCCAGGGCGACGGGTCTCGCGAGACATTTTACATCCTCTCAGTCCACGTGGTTTACGCGCCGCCAGCCACGGAGATTGGATCCCTGCGGTTGAGATGTGCTCTGGCAACAGTTTGTTGCCGCGCTAGCAATTAGGACATTGCGCTGCAAACAAGGTTTCGAGCTATAGGTTCTCTGATCAAACTCCGTCAAGCACTTGAGCCCAAATGCACCTCCAGGACTTAGGTCTAAAGTGCCGCAGGGCATCTCAGGTGTGCCGGCCGACATGTGTGCTGGTCAATTTGCAGCATCTTTGCCATGCGTCGGTCGGTTTGCCACTCTCTCTTGCTGATGCAAGCCGACGCGGTGTGTTCTGATGCGGACACTCGGCAACTCACTTAGCTGGATGGCCGGGTCGCCGCGGCCAGATAGTTGACGCTGGTGTCGCTGTCATGCAGCGACCAGGTATCGGTCAGTGGATTGTAGACCATGCCGGCAAAAGCGCCAGGCTCCATACCGGCTGCAACCAAGGCGCGCGACATTTCATCGGGCGTAACAAAACGTTCCCACTGATGCGTTCCACGCGGCAACCAGCGTAAAATATACTCCGCTCCTACAATGGCCAGCGCATAGGCTTTAACCGTGCGATTGATCGTCGACAGGATGATCATGCCACCGGGCCGGACAAGCGTGATACAGCGCGCAATGAATGCCGCCACATCCGGCACGTGCTCCACCACTTCAAGACACACCACAGCATCGAATTGGGCACCGGTATCGGCGAGTGCTTCGACTGTGGTTGTTTGATAGTCGATGTCTAGGTTCTGGCTTTTCGCGTGCGCTTTGGCGACGGCAACGTTCATGTCTCCTGGATCGATACCGGTGACTTTCGCGCCCATGCGGTTCAAGGGCTCAGAGATCAAGCCGCCGCCGCATCCGATATCCAGCACGGAAAGGTCCGCCAGCGGACTGAGCGGTGCATCCCCTGACTGATCAAAATGGCTGACAAGCTGGTCGCGAATAAACGTTAGCCTGGCTGGGCCGATCTGGTGCAAGGGGCGAAATTTACCCGTTGCATCCCACCATTCTGTGGCCATGCGCTGAAAGCGCTGGACCTCGTCGTCATCTAGAATAGGTGCGCTTTGGTTGGACGTGTTTTGCGACTGCGAAGGCATTGCGCAGTTCTCAGACAGGCCGGGTGAAGAGTCAAATCCTGGCTTCGCAAGTCCTGAAGCTGAGTGCCGATTTGCGCCAAGCCGGCGTTCCAGCTATCAGAAGCGCCGTCAGGGGTGTTTTCAAAGGCTTGAGCGCGCGTTCGCCACGTCCCGCGATCCAAAGTTCCGCGGTGCGGCGTTGTGACGACTCTGACATAAGGATCGAGCGTGGTGCAGTCCGCAGGGCCACCTCTCAACCTGGTGACGCAATGGCAGTCGTGGTGATGAAATTTGGTGGCACGTCGGTGGCCACCGTGGAGCGGATTCGCACGGTCGCGCAGCACGTCAAGCGTGAGCACGAGGCTGGCAATGCGGTCGCTGTTATCGTGTC
>JAHZKN010000082.1 GCA_022600335.1 Alphaproteobacteria bacterium | reverse complement strand
GCGCGCCGTGGCGCGCGATTGGATGCGTTTGGCAACATTTGAAGACCGCGCAGCCAAAAGACCCGCGCGTTGATCTATTTCGTAGCCTGTGATGGGTTCGTCGTTGACCAACACTTCAATGCGCTGTGCATTTCTTCTGGGCTTGCGTGGCTTACCTTTGCTATTGACCGCAAGCTGCAGAGATTTGGCCATTGGCGCTGTCGGTCGCGGCGACAGTTTGTTCGCAGAGTCATGACCTACATTTGCCTTTACGCTTGGCGCTGCAGTTGCAGCAGGCGCGGGCAGCGCTGGTGCCGCCAAAGTCACCAGCAGAATGGCAAGAAGTTGTTGTTGCCCACCAAACCAAAATGGCTTTGCGGTGTTGTCCACGGAGCAACTTTGAGTGAGGGGTCGCGTATGCATAGCGTGGCCGTTTCGTCTCAAATCGATTCGTGATGTTGCAAGTCTACTCTGTCCAGCGGCCGCTTTGACGGGTTTTCCACCTAAACCATGGCAAGCACATGGCGGGGATGCCCCGAATTCTGGGCGTCGGAGCAGCGCAACAAGGTTGGCTCTCGAGATCATAATCTCAGCGCGGCGCGCCGAGTGGCACCCCTTTACCCCGCCGTTCACCACAAGCCCTCAGGGGATGCCGACGCCACCGGCTGTTGCATGCCTACTGCAGAGTCTGTTGGTCGGTATCGTTGTGATCAAGGATGTCAGTTCTGTACTGGTAGACACCAAGATGTTTCAGCTCAAAGCGGAATAAAATCGTGTCATCGGGCTCAAGGTCGCGCGCCGGATCATCAATGCCACTATGGCTATAGGTGGCAGAAAGTGCAAAGCACTCATCTCCGTAGCGCAGTTGCAAAGAACTGGTCAGCAGGTCTTTGTCATCAATGTCGTAGCGGATGCCGCCATATACGCCCCAGCGATCGGTTAACTGCAGACCAAGCTGACCGAGAACTTCTTGCTGCGAGTCTTCCGCTACAATTTCAGGGTCAAATTTTGTATACGAATAGCGGACACTCGACGAGATCGGCCCATAGTTGAACTGCGCCTGAAGCTGTTCGCGGCGCAGTTCAAAGTTATCTTCATCAAAGCGACTTTGTGAAATCAGTTGGAAGTTTTCGTTCGGCGCGATGTACGCACCAACGATGTAGTCCGAGTCATCATTCTGCAAGCCACTGTCGCGCGAAAAGCGGTGGATTTGCACCGTCGCTCCGGGATCGACCAATGCCGGATTAGAGTAGGCATTGTCTCCGGAGAGATGGAAACTTTGGCCTGCAAGGATGCGCGCATAGCCGCCTGAATTTGCTTGGAAGGTATATTGCACACCAACGTTGGCTCGGGTGCCCGTCTCAATCCGGTCCCAGCCAGAGAATTTCGTTGAGTCAAACAAGTTGGTGTCGTCGAACACCAAGCTGCGGGAGTCTTCGTTGGGTAAATCAGCTTGATCATCATTGGTGCCATGCGACACAACCTGACCAATGGGCTCTATGACATGGGACCCCACGGCTGAGTTCGCAATCCATGGATAGGATACTGTGATGCCGCCCGTTGCAATGCCACGCGTGAACGTATCATCGACAACCTGATTTGGGATCACAGGGTCCTGATAGTTTTCAAAGCGATAGACGTCGCCCCGTAGCTCTGCAAACGGCGTGTATGAAATTCCAATACTGTCCGTTAGCTTGCGGCGCCATTTTACTTCCGTGCTGACACGCTCATAGGTTTGATCAAAGCGGCGAACAAGGCTGCCAACAAATTCATCATCGCGAGACATGCTGATGGCGTTGGTATTCCACGACAACTCGCCGCCGAGCAGAGGGTCGGCGAAGACAAAGTTATAGTCAAAGACCGGATGGACTTGAGACTCGGATTGCTGTGTGTCGGTGAGCAACAGGCCACCAAAATGGTACAAGTTGACGGCCATGTAGTTGCGATCTGAGAGACCGGTTAGATGGATGTTGTTGACCCGGTCCGTCAGCAGAATGCTGTCGAGTTGATAAAACCGACGGAAGGTATCGTCGCTCTCAAGCGTCACATCCCAACCGAGGTTCCACCAACTGCCGAGATTGACAAGGCCTTTGGTTTCAACACTTCCACGCCAGCCATCGAGCGAGCGTCGTTCATCCGCGGTCACGGCCCCGGGTAGATCATCGCCATCCTGATCAATACCAGCGAGCTTCACAGTGTACTGGCTGCTGCGGCCAATACGATGGCGCCAATCTAGCCGGTAGAGCAAACCTTGTTTGGTTGTGTACATCGGATGCACAAGAACATCGTAATTCGGTGCCAACGCAAAATAGTAGGGCGCTGAGACTGCAAAGCCGAGATTACCAGAGCTCTTGTATTCTGGGATCAGGAAGCCGCTCTTGCGCTTCACAGACGGGTCAGCGTGTTGGAAGTACGGCAGATAGAGAACAGGAGCGCCAAAGATTTCAAATTGCGCATCTTCGTAGGTGATGGTTGCGGCCGCTTGATCATGAATAACGCGCTTGGCGCGAATACACCACGGCGGCGGCGTGCCGGCTGATGGTGGGCATGCTGTGAATTTACCGTTCCGGAACTCGGTGACGTTTCCGTCACGACGAATGGCCTGCTCTGCACTAATTTGGCTTTCATCGCGGGCGACAACGCTGAGGGATTCAACAAAGCCATCGCGGAAGTCTTCTGTCAGCGTATAGCGTTCCGCACGAATGATGTTGCCGTTGGCTTCTTTGAGTTCAACATTGCCTCTAGCCGAAAGCGTATTAGCGCTTTGATCGTAGATCACTTCATCGGCAGTTAAAATGTTGTTGTTGTAGTAGATCTCAACATTGCCGCGCGCGATCACCTGATCACCACGGTTGTTGTAAATCATTTGATCGGCCTGCAGGTAAAGCGGCAATGAACGATCAAGCTCAGGCTTGGTGCCAAAAATTCCATCTTTTGGTTTTGGAAATGCGCTGGGCGCGGACGTTTGCGCGGAAACTGGGTTGCTGGCAACGACAGAAGACATCACGAGTGCAAGTGCACAAACCATCAAGCACGCAAACACGCCCTCGAACCCGGCCACGCAACGTGGTCGGTTCGAAGCGCGTTTTTCGCCGCATCCCTCATGCGGTGTTCGCGCGTGACGCTTCACTCAGCCATCCTCCTGGTGCAACAGCACCGTGGTTGTAACTAGGATTACCGCCAGGGTTGGTATCCACACCGCAGCCCACGGAGGCGCGAGTCCGGCATTGCCAATCTGGCGGGAAACTTCAGCCATCAAGAAAAAGCCAAATCCCCCTATCATTCCAGTGATTACCATAGTCTGGATGCCGCCTGATCGGAATGACCGCAACGACACAGTGGCCGCCAAAAGGACCATCGCTAGACAGAGCAGGGGGCGGGACAGCAAAAGCTCATATTGAACACGCAAGCGGTGTGATGATATTCTAGCTTTTTCAGCATGTTCTATCAGATTTGGTAGCTGCCAAAACGACACAGAGATGACGTTGCCGAGGGTATCTCGAACGCGTTCTGGGGTTAGGTGGGTTGGGAGCAAATAAACGCCGACCTCATTTGGGGGCTGATCAACCGCCCCAACGACCGCTTTCTGCAACTCCCAGTAGCCGTTTTTGAGGATTGCCCGCTCAGCATCGATGCGGGCGGAAAACGCTCCCATTTTGTCAAATATGAAGGCCGTGACGAGCCTGAGATTGATGCCGTCCTTTTCCGGATAGAGGGCGCTGATCACCGATTCTCCATCGGTACCGTTCTGGCGCAGCCAAACGCCCTCGGCATCACTGCGAAAAAGTTTGGCATCGCGGCCAAAAGCGTCAGCTGCCAGTTGCTCCGAATAGGCACGCGCTGTTGCAGCTAGTGGATTGTAAATGGCGACGGCAAACACACCAAGAGCAAACGCGACAACCAGACCGGGTCGCAAATACTGCCACGCGGACATGCCGCCAGCGCGCATCACCGCCAACTCGCTCTTGCGTGATAGCCAAAGAAGTGTGGCGATTGACCCGACAAGAATTGCAAACGGTAGGAGAAATTCTGTGTATGCAGGCAAACGCAAAAGCGTGAGGCCGACCAATGTGAAGAGTGGCACGTTGCCTGTTTTACCCGACTGGCGAAGCAGCTCCACAAAATCAATCATGAAGATCAAACCCGCGCACAACACGAAAGTTGCCAAAATGGCAACCAAGAACCGTCGGGCGAGATAAAATTCCAGTGTTGCCCAATTCCACATGCGTTAGGCCTTTACCGGTAGGGTTTTAGCTTTGCGCTGCACGCGGGCAAGAACTGATTGCACAAAAGAATCTACCCTATCGAGCAACGCCTCAACATGTGCGTTTGGTTTGCGTGGTTTTGAATTGCGCACAATGGTGACCAGGGCGCCGACAATGGCCAAGACCGGCAACAGGTAGAGGAAAAAAAATAGGTGCTCGGCGTTGGCCACGACATTGTTGAGGCCGAGGCCGAGCAGGCGTATCGATGAGGCGGCAATCAACCCGGCAACCATAACTTGCGTTCGATTTTGGCGTGTGCTCTGGGCATTGCCGATTGTTGCCAACGCAATCAGCACAAAAGCAAACGGGTAAAGCGTGCTTGCGAAGCGTTCATGAAATTCTGGGACGAACTTTTTTCGATCCTTGGCCGAGGCTTTTGCTTGTATTTCAGGGTTTTTAAGCTCTGTGGTGTAGAGTTCTCGGGCTTTGATGCGCACAGCGCGCGTGCCGGATTCAAACGTGTTGAGATCAATGGCATAGGTTTCAAACTTGATAATCTGCGGCTTATCTTTATCAGACGTCCGGCGCACGATGTGCCCGTTCGACATGACAAGATAGGCGGTGTCGTCTTGTTTTACGAGCACACCACGATCGGCCAAATAGGAATGGTGCTCGCCAGGCTTGCGCCGGTCATGCATGATCAAACCTTCCAGCTCACCATTGAGCGCACGATCGCGAATATGAAAGGTCAATCCTTTGGTGGGGCTCGAAAAACGTCCCGGTTGTATCACTTGCGTCAAAAGATCGGAGCGGACTTGCAAAACGATTTGGCGCAGGCTTTTCAAGCTCCACGGCATTGCAACGTGATTAACAAATGACATCGATAGAGAAACGATCAAAGCCAAAATAAGTAATGGCGCCGCAAGTGTCCATATTGTGCCACCTCCTGCAGTATGCACGATCAACTCGCTGTCGCCTCCCAGCCGGTTGAGGACATGCACTACGCTGATCAGCAAGGCAAACGGAGCAATCATGACAAGAAGATTGGGTAGCGCGAGCGTTGTCATTTTGAGAAGCACGGCCGCATCTTGGCGATCAGACGTCACGACATTCAATTCACGCAATGCCAGCGCAATCCAGACAATGCCCGCCAGGGACAGCAGAATGAGCAGCAGGGCTGCCGCAGATTGTCGAAAAACATATCGTGAAAAAATATTCATCAATCGTGGTGCGTCCCATCCCCAAAACGCAAAGTGCACTCAATCATTCATGCGACGCCGACCTGCGTGGCATCGGTGCGCCAGCTAGACGAGCTTCGAGGTCTCCAACCGACGCGACGTGCGCACTAAGCACGACCCTAAAAGCTGCCCCGCAAATGCCAGCACGCACGTGAATCCCGTATCCTGGATCCCATGAAGACGTGGCGGAAATTCGACCCGAAATCCAAACCGGATTGCGCTCCTGAAGCCCTTTTCTAGGGGAATGAAGAGTGATTTTCACAAGAGCTGAACGCGCCGCGCGAGGCCTAAGTCTTCGGGGACATACAACACTAGCGCAAAACCGGCAGCGTCAATCCTGGGTGGTAGGGACCCCGTGAACCCTGCTGACCACGGCATCTTGCGCGAACGGTGAGAGCGGATAAGGTCAACCCAGCCAGATGATTTCCTGCCAACAGGTCTCCAACATTCACCCAAGCATATTGGGCGACGGTCCGTAGTTCACGCTTGGGCGATGGGAGCCTGACCGGCGGCCCAATAGAATTCATCGCCAAACCAAGCGCGCACCATCTACTCGCTGCGTGCATGTTCGGCGCTTCGCGCCCGAGGAGAACCGCGACCATGTCCCATCCGTTTGACGTTGAATTTGTTTCCTTATCCGATGATCTCGAGCCGACAACGGTTGTGATCGCTGCAATGAACAAAGAGGACTTGGTCCTCGCAG
>JAHZKN010000081.1 GCA_022600335.1 Alphaproteobacteria bacterium | reverse complement strand
GGCGCGCAGTCCATCGGTATCAGCAGGCTTACCTTCGAAGTGTAAATTACTGCGTGTCATCGCGCTTCAGCCATTCTCCCAAATCCGCCTCACGCAAAATTCTGCATGCTTGTGGAAAGTTGTCATCTGGCACCATAATCCGCCGTTGGAGCACGCCAATCGACCCCTCAAGCACACTCATATTCTGATCGAGTACAACGACCGCAATATCGTTACCCTTCAGCAGGCTCTCAATAAAACTAATCAGAACTGGATCATTGGTTTGCAAAAGCTGGCGCATTGTCCAAAACTCTCATGATGTGGTGCACACTTTGGTGTGGCATTGGCTTGGTCAATGCGGGTAGCCTCTGTTAAAAGGTGCGGCAAAGTGGCGTTAAACCGGAAACCTCCGGACAAGTTATAACACCAAAAGTAGCCTGGAAATTAGGGAAACAAACGTGGGCGTTGTCATCCCTCTCAAAGATCGATCTGATCCATCGGCTAACCTCAAGCCGTTGCTAGATCTTACCGATGCGGACATGCGGCAGGTCAACCGTATTATTGTTGATCGTGCCCGGTCAGACGTGGAAACTGTACCAGAACTTGCACGCCACCTGATTGACTCCGGCGGCAAGCGCCTGCGCCCAATGTTGGCCATTGCTTCGGCCAAGTTGTGCAACTACCACGGCACAGATCATCTACAGACCGGGGCGGCTATTGAGTTTTTGCACACGGCCACTCTGCTTCACGACGATGTCGTTGACGAAAGCGATACACGGCGCGGCCGCAAAACCGCTCGCCTGATCTGGGGCAACCAGGCCAGCGTCTTAGTTGGCGACTTTCTTCTTGGCCAAGCGTTTTTGATGCTTGTTGAGTCGGGCTCCTTGCAGGTGCTCAAAATTTTATCGCAAGCAGCAAGTACCATTGCTGAGGGCGAAGTGATGCAACTGATCGCTGCCAACAATACGGCAACAACAGAAGACGACTATCTGTCGATTATTAATGCTAAGACAGCAACGCTATTTTCCGCTGCTACTGAATCCGGCGCCACTCTTGGCGAACGCCCTTCAGAAGAACGCGCCGCATTGCGCTCCTTTGGCAAGAACCTTGGCCTTGCCTTCCAGCTTGTTGACGACGCATTGGATTATTCGGGCGACAGCAGCGATCTTGGCAAAGCAGTTGGGGATGATTTTCGGGAGGGCAAAATCACATTGCCGGTAATCCTGGCTTTTCGCCGCGGCGAGCAGACGGAACGGGACTTCTGGAACCGAACAATTGTTGAGCGCCAAATCAACGACGGTGATCTCGAGACAGCTATGCAGTTTATGGGTAAACACCACGCACTTGAAGCTACGTTCGAACGTGCCCGCGCATACGGCGCCGTTGCCCATGACGCCTTAGCAATCTTTGACGACGGACCAGAAAAGTCCGCCATGCTGGATGTGATTGCGTTTTGCATTGAACGTCGCCACTAGATTATTTCCGGATCAGGCGAAAACGACTAACCAAGGTGTGTTGCGCGAACCCACCACGTCGGCATGACGCGCGCAAGGTCCCTTGCCGCAGCGTCTGCTGCTGAACGTGTTGCAAAGAGGCCAAATACTGTTGGGCCAGCGCCAGACATCGACGCAATCAAACAGTCTTGCGTTCGAGCAAGTGCGGCCAGCGGAGCATCAATCGCTGGCATAACTGAGCAGGCAGGCTGAAGCAAATCATTGCCGTGTGCGCGGACAAACATGGCGACGTCATCAAGACTATGCAGGTCCGGCACTGGATTTGTGCATCGGGCCTGAGCGACAGTAGACGCGCCCCGCGCCGGCGGTGCATTGAGCGCTGCAAAAATTCGCTCTGTCTTGTTCGGAGGCGGCGTCTCAAGTGTATTGATGAGAACAGCAAACAGCTCGGGAAACTCTTCAATGGGTTTCAAAACCTCACCAGCTCCCGACATCATCTGAGCCTGAGACTTAAGGCACACGGGGCCATCCGCCCCGACATTCCTTGCAATATCAAGCCACGCTGCTTGGTCATACTGGTCTGGATTACACCGTGCGATAGCACGCAAGAGAGCACCTGCATCAGCAGAACCCCCACCAAGTCCTGAAGCGAGAGGAATCTGCTTATAAATTTCAACATCGCCCACAGCGAGATTTGGAAAGCGCGCAGAAAGTAAGCGCCAAGCCGTAGAGATTGTGGTGTCAGTATCGACCGCCTGATTGAGTTGTGTTGCAAACGGTCCATCAAACACAATAACAGGATCGCGCTCGGGATCTGCAGGCGCACTCAAAGTCACCTCATCCGCGACATCGCGCGCAAATACGACCAGGCTTTCAAGTGCATGATAGCCATCTGCGCGCCGACCCAAAACTTTGAGAGTGAGGTTGATTTTTGCTGGTGCAGCTTCAGAAATTGAAATCATCAGCCAATCCCGGCACAACCCGTCCACGAGTGGCTCAACCTTGAGCCACTTGGGCTAATTCTTCCTGTCGCCACTTTGAGAGGTTTCCCGCGCAGCATTCTTGGTTGCTTGCTGCGTTGATGATCCAATTGGCACCAGCAATCCAGTGCGGATCTTGGCACGGATTTTTTCTGCTTCCTCTGGCTCGGGGCGCAGAGTCAATGCTTGCTCCCACTGAAACCGCGCTTCCCGCTGGCGTCCGGCGCGCCATAACGCATCGCCAAGGTGATCGTTGAGAATTGGATCGTCGGGACGCAGTTCAACAGCCCGCTCCAAGAACAAAACTGCCTGCTTGATATTGCCAAGTTTGAAGTGTGCCCAACCGAGACTATCGACAATATAGCCATCATCTGGCTTCAGAGCGACGGCGCGCTCGATCAACTTGAGACCGGCCTTTAGATTGATCCCCTGATCGATCCAGGAATACCCAAGGTAATTGAGCACCAACGGCTGATCGGGCACCAATGACATCGCTTTTTTGAGATCTGCCTCAGCGAGCGGCCAATTCTTCTCGCGCTCGTGGCAAGTACCACGAGCATAGAAGTAAACCCAATCCTGCGATCGTGGTTTGGGCAGCAGCGCAATCGCGCGGTCATAATACCCGATGGCTTCGGCATACATTTTTCGAGCACGCAATATGTTACCAATCGCATCAAGTACCTGTAGTTGGTTGGCACGATCTAAACGATTGTCATAAGTCAGTGGACCGGCGCTGCGCACCAGAGCTGTGTAGGTTTCCGGGCCAACGACACCATCAACATCAAGGTCATTGGTCTTTTGAAATTGCATGACAGCCTTGCGCGTTGCCTCGCCATAGAGGCCATCGACGCTACCAATATCAAAGCCGAGTGAGACCAGCGACTGCTGCACGATTTTAACCTGCGATTCAGCGCTCCCGACACCCAATACGGAGCCGGGCTTAGGTCCTGCAGCAAGCAACTCACGCTGCTGTTCTGCGGCTTTGGCGCGCTCGGCTTCACCAGCGCCATCTTCCTGTTCAAGCAAAGCCACCAAAGTTTTGCGTGCGTCGTCGACCTTCTCCAAAGAGTTCAAATTAAACGCTTTGCGAATTTCAATCGCCGTATGCAGAGGTGTATCAGCAGGAATGCGATCATAAACCTCGATCGCCCGCTTGTACTGCCTTGTTGATTCTAATGCACCGGCGAATGCAGCCAGCGCAAAGGCATGATCGGGTTCGAGATAAAGCGCCATTTGCAGATACAGCATACCAGGCGTCAGACCACCCTCGCCAGCAAGCGCTTCACCGAGGCCATAAAAGATCTCTACGAGACCGTCTTTGGGAGTTTTGACTAAAAGATCAATCTTTGCGCTGTTGCTCTCAAGCCGCGATAGAAAATCGCGCACCAAAGCATGTTGGTCACCTTTGGTCTTGGCCTGGTGCTGTTTGATAATCCGCTTTGCTTCAGCAGGTCCACTGGCCACAGTGGCATGGCGGGCAT
>JAHZKN010000080.1 GCA_022600335.1 Alphaproteobacteria bacterium | reverse complement strand
GATTGGAATAACGGGCGGCTCAGCAGGCATGCGGATCTCAAAAAAATTGGGTGCAGGATTGCGTAAAACACCGAACGCGCCCAGGTCCGCCCAGACCTTATTCTAGGATCAAAGCCTCAGCACGGGATCAATGATGCAGAAAAGCCACGGGGCGCTCGTTGGTTGCTGTTAGCCAGCACCTAACCCGTCAGACTTGTTCATTCAAGCGGCCGCATGGCCGCTTGCCCCAACAGCGTCTGATTTCATCAGCCGTGGCCCGCCGGACAGTTGTCCTTGACCAAGGTTGGCACCCAGCGCAACAACACGCGCCACGGTTTCGCTATCGTCCAGCCCATCCACGACCGTGACAAGCCCAAACCCACCAAGGGCACCGCAAATATCACGTGCGGCGAGTGCCTGCGCATCGTGCGCCGCACCGTCATCAAATAGATCCGCGCTAAGGCGCACAAACCTGAAGCCTGCCGCTGCAAGACGCGCAAAGTCCACATTGAGATCCGTAACGTCGGTCATCGCAAAGCGATACCCGAGCTCGTGAAATTCATGCAGCGTCTGCCATTCCGATGCAGAAAGTGCATGCACGGACGCCTGGCTCAACGACAGCACGAGGCGTTGTGCGATCGCGGCATTGGCAACACCTGTGGATGCAACCGCAAAACAGAAATCCCGGTCCAGCAAGGACTCGCGGTAGATCTGTGTAAACAGTGCCCCGCTCTTGCCGCGCTCGCTGAGACGTTCACTCACGTGCAGGGCGCGCTGGAAGCGCTGAAGATCCAACAGGGATAAAAAGCCCGTGCCTTCAAATTCCTGTTCCACGTCCTGAGCTTCAAGCTGCGCTCCCGACGGCGCATTGATGCGCACACTCACCTCATAGTGTTCTGGGCGCATACCGCTTAAATTCAGAACCGATTCCAATAACACGCCAAGCTGACCGGCTGAGACAGCCGCCGACAATTCTGCCGCGACATCACGTGCACCCCGTTTTGGCGCACGATGCAGCGGCTGATCAACCTGCGGCGCCCCTTCAGGAGCAGCTTCGTCAGCCTCGCGCATCACATGCGCCGTGGTGCGTAAAGCGCCAAGCGAAGCCTCGATCATATCGACGGACGCTGATGACGACACCGGCGGTGCAACGTCGCTAGGGCGCGCATTGTCGGAGACAGGATCGATCGCTGGTGGCTCAGGAACAGGTGCGGCACAGGCCGCGGAGGAACCGGTGGACGCAACCTCAGCCGTATTCGTTGCTGGTGGTGGTGGCGCTTGTTGGTTCGAACCCGATGCTCGCGACAAGACTTCCGCTGCGTTGACCTCATGTGCCAACTTCTTGATCATGTTTTGCACCAGCTCAACATCGCTTTCGCGCGGATTGCGGGACGACGGGTTTGCGGCATCCGCTGCTGTCGTATGAGGCTCAGCGTGCGCCGGCGGTGGATGACCTGGCGCGGCAGCCACGCCTGACGACGCGCTTTGCTCTGCGTGTTGAGGCTCATCACCATCATTGCTTGGACGATACGACCAATACGTCTCAATTTTCGACTGCGTATCGCCGCTCGTTGTCTGACCCGCACTTGACGCAGACGCGTCAGCGGTTGATGACCCAGCGACCGGCGCGGTCGGCGGTGCGCCGGGATCCGATGCGGGATTTGCTGCGGACTGCCCAGCACCGAGAGCCGGATCGACAGGCGTGCCAGACGTCTTCGGACTCGACTGCGGACGGGGAACTCGAGACCTGATGCTTGGTTTGCGCGCTGAACCTGCTTTCGGCGCAACGGCTGGTTTTAAATCCACTGCATCTGCTTGTGCCTCATCACCATCTAGCGCGGCGCGCGGCGCATCCGGCACATTGCTACGCTGTTGCTTCAGTGCGCGCCATAAATCTTCATCTTCGAGCTCAGCGGCGGCATCGGCTTGACGGGTCCGCGGCACGATTAGAAAATGCGCACCAACCAACAGCGCAAAGATCAAAATTCCGGCAATAACCGCACGTGCTGCCGGCAACCCAAAGTGCACATTGACCGCCAACGACAAAGCCAGCGCCACCAAGCCCATCGCCAAAACCACGACGACATCGACGGATTTCTGTCGCCGTAGGCTTAGCTGAGAAGCAGTGGGGGAAGTTTGGTCCATAACGCGCTGCCTGAAATTCCAATTGATTCGCTTTGCAACCAAGCTTTTCGGGGCAGCGGATCAAAGGCAATTCGGCAAACCGAGGTTTCACCACTTATCAACAAGGCGAATTTGGTAGTTGCCGGTCGACCGTGGCCATCAGGCACCGAATTTCGACGACAAGCCTGCTCTGGCGCAGGTGATAGCTTCGAGTTGAATCTCCAACACGCAACTATCGCAGCTGCGAAGATGTCAGCTATCCACTGGTTTATGATCGTCTTTTTCACGTCGTGGCTACTGACGCAAACGTTCACGTTGCGCCAAATCAACCCAAGTTTCAAAGCCTTGGTTTTGCCGTCGCAAAGCCGCCGTAGCAGCGCCGCAATGCTGCCATGCACCGGACATCGGCACTCCCGAATCCAAAGATCATTTACGTGTCGTTAGGCGAATCGGCGTGGTATGCCTTGGTCCGGGCAGCCTCTTTAGTCGTCCGGCGTAATCAGGAGGGAGATGAGGCCTATGTTTGTTAGCGTAGTGAAACGTCGGGAACAGGCGGAAATCCATCCCGATGTCCTGGGTGCCAGAGTTTTGATCACCGGGCTGAGCCACCGTAACGGTGTTGATGTCGCCCGCGCTTTTGCCGAACACAAAGCACACCTTGTCATTCAGTCTGCCGACACCGCCCCAGAATTCACAGCCCTAGTTCCACTGCTGGCTGACGATGCCCAAGACATGCAGCTCTACAACGATGCCATTGACTCAGGTGATGCAGCCGTCCGCTTGGCACATACCGCTGCCAAAGTGCTCG
>JAHZKN010000079.1 GCA_022600335.1 Alphaproteobacteria bacterium | reverse complement strand
TCGGATAGCGAATTGTCTGGAACGCTTGAGCGATCAACGTGGAACAGATTGCACGTGTCGGACTTCCTGAGCCGAGCGCGATCATGCGTCGGCGAAATCGCCGAGGAATGGGCGGACTGGGAACCAAATAGCGCACCAAGTCAAAGACGTTGCGCGTATCATAGGTCAGTCCCAAGTTTTCGCACATGAACGTGACGAGGCGATGCCGGTCGTCTTCAGTCAGATTTACAGGTCGGCAAATACGGGTTGGGTAGTGTTTGTACTTTGACAACGGTGCCGAGACACAGCCATCCCCGAGGTTGACCTCGATTAAAGTGTGGCGCTCGCCATCGTCCGTTTGCGTGTCTAGTGCATCGCCGACATAGAGCGCGGAGTGGGACCAGCTGGATTGAGTCAAATAGCGGATGGCTGCTGAAACTTTATCGCGACCATCAACCAGGATGACATCTCCTGGGCGCAGGGTTTGCTGCATTAAGGAAATATCTGTGTGGTGGGGCGCGTCCTTTGGATCAGGTGATTTGGTAACGCGGTTGGCGATGCGTCGCCCCGTCCAATCCAAGAGTTTATTCAAGGCCGTCATCGACTCGCATCTCCGTATTGCATGGTTTTGGCTACGGTTAGCCTAGCAGACCTGGACAGCTGACATCTGCATAGATGACGGACTGTAGGATGACTCTAACGTATTTCGTTGCAGCCACACTTCAAGCGGCTGATTTAGGCATTCTTTGCAAATATGTGCGATCCAACAGGATCCTATTTAAACAACACACGTCTGGAAAACGAGATGGCAGCGAGCATGGAACAGAAACTGGAGCGCGCGGTAGGCGGCGCATTCAGAGCCAAGATGCCCCGTCATAGTGTTGCTAATACCTATTTCAATGACTGCTCGCTCGCATTTCAGGCACGCCAGCGACGTTTTCGACACGTGCGCCAGATGATTGAAGAGATCATCTCGAGGAAAGGCCGGTGTCGGATCGCCGACATCGGTGGAACGGAGTACTACTGGCGGATCAGCAAGGGGTATATCGAGCAGGCACCTGTCAACATTACCCTGATCAACATTGAACCGGTTCAAACAGAAGGAGATCGGTTTGAGAGCGTCGTGGGCGATGCCACGGACTTGTCCCATATTGACGACAATGCGTTTGATCTCGTGCATTCGAATTCCGTTGTCGAGCACGTCGGCAACTGGGACCGGATGACCAAGATGGCGGACAACGTGCGCCGCCTAGCGCCAAACTATTTTGTCCAGACACCGAACTTCTGGTTTCCCTATGAACCGCATTTTCGGACACCGCTGTTTCAGTACTTACCAGAGCAGTTGCGCGCCAAATTGTTGATGACGTTCAATCTCGGCTTTGGTGGTCGCCGCAATTCACTGGATGCGGCCATGCGTGCCGTTCAATCGGCGTGTTTGCTTGATGCAGCGCAAATGCGCACGTTGTTCCCAGATGCTGAGTTGCACCGAGAGCGTGTTGCGCTGATGACAAAATCTCTCATGATGATCCGCCGCGCGTAAAGCGGCGCTAGCGTGCTTGATGGCGATCAAGACAGCGCTGGGTTTCTGAATGCTGGAGTCCTGAGCTTAGGCAGGGATGCGGTGGTTTGGCAGCAGGCTGGTCAAAGTTGCATGCAGCCAATGTGTTGCCGGGCGCACGGTGAGGGTCGGTGCGGACGCAACCTTCGCAACCGCTGTTGAGGGCTTGAGCGCGGCAGTGTGGTGGCCGTCACGAAACGCCGCTTCGACATGACGTTTTGCCGGCACGGTGGTCTCGTCTGTTGGTGGGGCAAGGGCATAGCCTGCGGCATCTGCCGCCGCCAACAAGCCTTTCAGTTCTTTGCTCATCGCCTCATATCGAGCCTTTCCAACGCATTACACCTTTGAATGAAGAAGCTTGGGGCCCCAACGTCAAGGCTGTTTCTGCCATTGAGCCTAAATATTTCTTGGTTTTTTGTTGTCGTTCTCGCGTCTGCGATATTGCAATGCATCAAGTGCCACTTCAGTTTGGTGATCCGCTGGTTGTTAGACAGCGTTAGAAACGCAATTAAACAACATATAACTTGCACGTAGATCAGAGGTTTGAAGCGGTTCGTGCTCCAGTGTGACTATCGCAGCGCAATGTGAGTGCCGCGTTTGCGCCCCCAATCCCTGCCCCTCGATCGATCGTTTTGTCTGCCACCTGCTAGCAATATTTCATGTTGGTTTGATGACAAAATTAGCTTTGCCGATGCCAAGCCTCTTGCAAGACGCGACGGCAAGCGCAACGATGTCGATGCCGCGCTCTCAAGAGGCGCGGAGTGCGGCGTTGCTGCTGCTGGTGCCAAGTTTGGATACAGACTGTGTGGACGCAATGTGCGTTGACGTAGTGCACGTACCGGCGGCAGAAAATTGATCCTCGTGCCTCGCAATCACTCATTTTGATGAGTGGGAAGGAGGACCCATGGGGTCAAAGGCTGGTGCTACCCGCACCCCTGCTGCAACACGCAGCACCCGCTGTATCGCTGTCATCGGACCCTATCTCAGCGGTAAGACCACCCTTCTTGAAGCCCTTGTTGCCCGCACCGGCGGCGTCGTCCGCCCGGGGTCTGTGAAAGACAGAACCTCTCTCGGTGATGCCAGTCCGGAAGCTCGCGAACACGGTATGAGCGTTGAGCTCAATGTTGCCGATATTAATTTTCTTGACGACCACTTCACGTTTATTGACTGCCCAGGCTCTATTGAATTTCAGCATGAAGGCGCCCTTGCACTCACCGCGTGTGATGCAGCAATCGTTGTCTCCGAACCAGATGCTAAGCGTGTACCAGCCCTGCAAGTGATCCTCAAAGATCTAGAAGATCGCGGTATCCCACACTTCCTCTTCCTCAATAAGATCGATAGTTTTGATACACCTGTGCGCGACATCATTCCGGTGTTGCAGCCTGCGTCAGCAAAACCGTTGGTACTGCGGCAAATTCCAATTTGGGAAAATGGCGTTGCAACCGGATTTGTCGATCTGGCATCCGAGCGGGCGTATCACTACAATCCGCATGACGCCAGTGATGTCATTGAGTTACCGGAATCGCTCGCCGATCGCGAAAAAGATGCACGCTTTAGCATGCTTGAGCAGCTTGCGGACTATGACGACGATTTGATGGAAAAATTGTTGTCGGACAT
>JAHZKN010000078.1 GCA_022600335.1 Alphaproteobacteria bacterium | reverse complement strand
TAGGCGTTGCGTGCCTTATGCAGCGTGAGAATTCGACCCTGGCGACGTTCCACTGCCCGACTTTGAGGCCTTGCGCTTTTTCGTCTGTGAAGGCGACGGTAAATCAAGATAGTCGTGACTTGGTTCCGTGTTTGCAGTCGTCTCCTGCGGGGCGACAAAAGCTTGTCCCCACAGCTGCGCCATCTGGTTGGCTGCTTGGGCATAGTCCTGCATCGCAACCTGAAAGAACCGCATCTGCTCGGTGAACAAATCCTGCGGCGAGCGACATGCCGCCAATCGTGATGGCATTTCCATACACGCCTGCATGCGCCGGTTGACCAGCTGCATGGCCTCAAGCTGGCTCCGCGCAACAGCCTTCATCGGTTGCATGGCAAGATTTGGCGCTTCGCCGTCCTGCATCATCGCCATATAGGGCGCGAGGAACGGATTGCCCATTTGCCAAAAGGACTGGGGATCAAAGCCTGAGTTTTTGGTTCTGCCGCTTGTCGTCATGGCAGCCTCCATATGGTTCACCGCCAAGCACATCGCCTGAACTCTATCTTTGCAACCGGGAACCGCCAAAATCAAGCCGCACCGCGCACCAATGCTAACAAGTCTGGAACGCCATTAAGGTGTCGACAGCAACGCGCCAAAAAAACGGGGGCATCAGCGACGATTGCCCCCGCCCGCCATCGCACCGCTTGAAAGTCTTCGTTCAACACGTCTTAAGATTGCATTCTGGCACCAAGTATATCTCAAGTGGATTTCCCCGCGTCCCGTTGCTGAGCCAAGATTAACATGGTTAATTCGACATTGAGTACAAGTTGGCGGCAGTCTTTAAGCGGTCCTCGTCCTTGACCTCAGGTGGCGACGTGCACAATGCGGGCGACACGAAATTGGCGCGACCTCAACGCGGGCCTCAGAGTACGCGATCTGTCGCCGCGCGCGCGGCATGTCGTGTTCTTCTCATTAGTTTGGTTTGGCCTGTTGCAGCCGCAGCCAATGACACTGCCGCTCCTGTCCCTTGGCGCGAGGTTTGGACCGGGGCTGACGTGACGTCTAACACCTGGCTTGTTTATTCCGGCGTCACACTTTCCCGGAATTTAGGCGCAGACGCACCAACAAAAACGTGGCGATTGAGCCTGCACTTTCTTTTCACAACCGGATACGGAGAATACGATTATTCCGGGCTGCGCTGCGCCCACAATGGCGTTTTGATACAAACGTCCGCCTTGCCCTGCCCAAGCAATGCAACGAACGTCAGCTTCTCAGGCGTTACCAGTTACGCTGACATTCTTATCGGCTATCTCAAGCGGATTGGTGAATTGACAGCCAAAGCATTTGTCGGTGCCGCTTACATCTCACACTCCATCGGACCGTTTGACCCCGACAATGAAGTGCAAACGGCGGAGTGGGGTGTCAAAGGCGGCGTCGAGTTGTGGCTCAACATCGGCGAGACCGCGTGGACGTCACTCGATAGCAGTTACACCACAGCGCACGACACCTTTTCAGTGCGCTCGCGCTTTGGCTATCGCGTTCTACCAACGTTGTCGATTGGTCCTGAAGCCGGCATGAACGGTAATGCAGAAGATACCAGCGGCCGCGGCGGACTGTTTGCGCGCTATGACTATTTAGGCGGGGAAATTTCGGCCTCCGGCGGTGTATCCGGCGACATCGCAGACCCCGCCAACCCCTATGCCACCGTCAACTGGATGACCCGGTTTTAAGGGGAGGGATCTGGCGATATGAACCATCGCATAGCACCGCTGTTAGCGGCCGCCATGGTCTTAGCGGCTGTGTTTCTGCCGCAACGTACAGCATACGGCGAATCCTGTGATCACCTCACTCTGGATGACAAAAAAATTACACTGAAGGGCACCGCCGAGATCCTTGACGGCGACACGCTGTGGCTCGGTATTCATAAAATTCGCCTCTATGGCATCGAGGCGCTTGAGCACAAGCAGCCATGCCTAAAAGATGGCAAGAGATTTCGATGCTTTGAAAAGGCAAGAGACATCATTAGCGACTGGGTCAAAGATAGACAGGTCCGCTGCGTTGTTGACCGAGGTAATTTCGGCCGACCGGTAATGGATCGCAATCGCTACCTCGCGACCTGTTACATTGATCATCATGACCTCAACCGGAAGATTGTCGCCGCTGGCTGGGCACTGGCCTACGAAGGTGAGACCGGCGATGTTTATCGGGCAGACGAGGCGGCCGCTAAACAAAACCGCTTGGGAATTCACCAGGCAACGTTTAGCAAACCGTCTGAATTCAGAAGGAGCAACAAAGACAAATATCAGTGCTCTAAATATGAAGCTGTTTGCACGCCCAAAAAGACGCGCCGGCCTGACATCATAACACCCGCTCCTGGGAAATAGCCGTTTGCATTGGTATTCTTTGCCGCATCTGCACGCATCGTCACGGGCCCACCACCACCCTGCGCAAATTTCTCCAACACCTGTTGCCCAACACCGCTCTCATTGCCCGCTTGAGTGTGGCACATAGAAAGGGCTGTGCGCCTGGTGCCTGCACGCGAAC
>JAHZKN010000008.1 GCA_022600335.1 Alphaproteobacteria bacterium | reverse complement strand
GCCGTCTCTTGGTCAGGAATACGCAACAACGCTTCGGCCAGACAAAGAAGAATGACCCCTTCTTCCGTAGAGAGGCCATACTCGCGCATGAAAGCATCGATGCCAGCTGTTGTCTTGGACGCAGCATTGCGAGAGCTTTCGACCAAACGGCGCGCGATCGATGCCGTACGGCGGCGCTCATCTTCTGTGTAAACGGCACGCTCAATCAGCCCGCCGACAAGCCGCGCTTCGTCCATCAGGTGATGACTTGAAAGTTCGTCACGTGCCGGTAACGCGTCAGACCCGTGCACTGGGTCTTCGCCATCACTGGGATTTGCCTTACGCAATGTCTCGCTAAGTGCGGCCATTCAGTCCCATGCTTTGCTCGACCCTAATCACACCTTTGACCTGGCACTCTGATCAGGATTGCAGCCTCACGCACTGCTTGACAGCACAGCGAAGACACAATCAGACGCAACGCACACTGGCCCGTCCGGATGGCTGCATCCGACGAGTTGCATGTTCAGGGCGTTGTGCCCAGCGCCACTCTAAACACAATGGGTGATTCGCTTCGATGCCTGATTTTGCACAGTTGCCGAGCAGTGACACCAAGGGCTACAACACGTCTCAATTCGATGGATTTAGGTTCCGGATCTGGTCGATGGTTTTGGCCGACCCACCGTGGAGCAATGGCAGGTGCTGCCCAACCGTGGCGCCGTCCCGCTCCACCACATGGCACCGCGCAACACCAACGGAGTTCATATTCAAGCCCGTGCGTAAAACGACCTCGATCAAAACACTCCGCAGCAAAACATCCGCTTGGCAGCAGAAGCAAGCCAAGGTTGCGTTAGTGCCTACCATGGGCGCGCTTCATGCCGGTCATTTGTCGTTGGTCGAGTTAGCCAAAAAACAGGCTGGCCGGGTCGTCGTATCGATCTTTGTCAACCCAACACAATTCGCCGCCGACGAAGACCTCTCGCGCTACCCGCAAGATGAAGCCGGCGACCTGAGCAAACTTGCTGACTTAAATGTTGATCTCGTCTGGGCACCGTCGGTGGAGGTGATGTACGGCGCGGAGTTTGCCACATCGATTGAGCCTGCCGGAGCAGCGCTTGAACTCGAGGGGGCTTTTCGTCCGCACCACTTTTCCGGCGTTGCAACCGTGTGCTGCAAATTATTCAATCAGGTGCGCCCAGACATCGCAGTCTTTGGTGAGAAAGACTACCAGCAGTTGTGTGTGCTTCGCCAGATGGTGCGCGATCTCAATATGGATTTGAAAATCATCGCCGGCAGAACCGTGCGCGAAAAAGACGGCTTAGCACTGTCGTCCCGCAATCGTTATCTATCCGACCAAGAACGCCTCATCGCACCGACCCTGTCTGCCGTCATCAAAGATGCTGCCAAGCGCGCAAAAGAAGGCGGGCGCGTCGCAACCATTGAAGCCAAAGCCATGCGCGATCTGGCACGCGCCGGGTTTTCGCAAGTGGACTATGTCAGCCTGCGCGATGCCCAATCCTTGAAACCCTACAAAGCTAAGCAGGACAGTCCAGGGCGTGTTCTAGCGGCAGCCTGGCTTGGCCGCACGCGGCTGATCGACAACTGCGCGATCCGCTGAGATCCGAAATCCCCACCGTTCCGCAACCCCAGAGATGTGGCCAGACTAGTGAGATCCTTGCCAACACCCCCCAGCGCATGGCAGTTGAAAAGCTCTGAATTTTTTTGAGATTCGCCAGCGCGCTTTAGGTCCTCGCGTCTGCTGCCGGCGGTTTTACGAAACCCTTGGGCGGAACTGGGCTAATGGCCAATACAGCACGCGATCTCTTTTCTAACCTTCGGGACACCATGCGTGAGCCACAAAAAAGCATCCGCCGCGGCGGCGATGCCTCTGATGGATATACTGCTGCCGACATCGAGGTTCTGGAAGGACTGGAGCCGGTCCGTCGTCGGCCCGGCATGTATATCGGTGGCACCGATGAAAAGGCTCTGCATCATCTGTTTGCCGAAGTGATTGACAACTCCATGGACGAAGCCGTCGCCGGTCATGCGTCGTGGATCGATGTCCACCTGGACGGTGATGGCTTTTTAAGCGTCACCGACAACGGCCGCGGCATTCCGGTCGACAAACATCCAAAATTCAAATCAAAAAGTGCACTCGAAGTCATCATGACCACACTGCACTCAGGCGGTAAGTTTGACGGCAAGGCCTACAACACCTCAGGCGGCCTGCATGGCGTTGGTGTGTCGGTGGTCAATGCCTTGGCAGAAGTGATGGACGTAGAAGTAGCCCGCGGCCAACAGCTCTACCGCATGTCATTTTCGCGCGGCACGCCGCAAGGCAAGCTCGAGAAACTCGGTGCCATCAAAAATCGGCGCGGCACAAAGATCCGCTTTAAGCCGGATGAAAAAATATTTGGCAAAGGGGTCGCTTTCAAACCAGCGCGCCTGTTTCGCATGGCGCGCTCTAAAGCCTACCTGTTCGGCGGCGTTGAAATCCGCTGGCGCTGTGATCCGTCGCTGATCAAAGATGACACTCTCTCTGAGGCAACGTTCCACTTCCCTGGCGGTTTGCGAGACTACTTGTTGTCTGAGATTTCGGCCCGGACCCAGGTCACTAAGGATGTGTTCTCTGGCCAAGTTGCACGTGACGGCAAGCATGGCACGGTGGAGTGGGCCATTGCGTGGATCTCCGATGCCGATGGCTTTTGCCGGTCCTATTGCAACACCATTCCAACCGGTGAAGGCGGCACACACGAAAACGGATTTCGCCAAGCCTTAACGCGTGGCTTGCGCGCCTATGGCGACTTGATTGGCAACCGCAAAGCGGCACAAATTGTTGCTGATGACGTACTTGGCACGGCAGCCGCCATGATGTCAGTCTTTATTCGTGAACCAGAATTTCAAGGTCAAACCAAAGACAAGCTGGCGACCAGCGAAGCTACCCGTATTGTCGAGTCGGCCGTGCGCGATGCCTTTGACCATTGGCTCGCTGACAACCCACAACAAGCAACCAAGCTCCTCGAGTGGACCATCGAGCAAGCTGAACACCGGCTGAAACGGCGACGCGAAAAAGAAATCGGCCGACAAAGTGCCACCCGCAAATTACGCCTGCCGGGAAAACTTTCTGATTGCAGCATTCGCCAAGCGGCAGGCACCGAGATCTTTATTGTCGAGGGCGACAGCGCCGGTGGCAGCGCTAAAAGTGCGCGCAGCCGCGAAAGACAGGCCATCCTGCCGCTGCGCGGAAAAATTCTCAACGTCGCCAATGCATCAGCACAAAAGCTTGCTCAAAACCAATTGCTGTCTGACTTGATCCAAGCACTCGGGGTTGGCATTGGGTCACGCTACAATGATGAGGACCTGCGCTATGAGCGGGTGATTGTCATGACCGACGCCGATGTCGATGGCGCGCATATCGCATCTTTGTTGATCACGTTCTTTTACCAACAAATGCCAGGGCTTATTGAAAACGGTCATCTTTATCTCGCTGTGCCGCCCCTCTACAAACTGACACATGGCGCAAAATCCTTTTATGCCCGCGATGATGCCCATAAGGACGAAATCCTTAGACGAGAATTTGCAGCCAATGCAAAAGTCGATATCTCTCGCTTTAAGGGACTCGGCGAAATGAATGCCAGCCAATTGAAGGAAACAACAATGGACCCGGAAAAGCGCATGCTGCTGCGGGTCGAGATTGATAACGAAGATCGGGAAGGCGTAACCCAAGCGGTAAGCGCTTTGATGGGTTCAAAACCGGAGGCCCGCTTCCGCTTTATTCAAGACCGCGCTGCGTTTGCAACAGACCTCGATATCTAGCGTCAAATTCTGAACTCAATATCCGGCGTAGAAACTTGCGGCCAAAAAGTTGCCTTTGGGCATGTCCGCCTCAGATTTGCCGCGAGCTGCGGCTAAATCCCATCCACTTGTCATAATCCGTGTGAGAGATTGATGTCTGATTTTGTGTCTTCGCTGCGCGATTTAATGCGCAGCCCCGGTGTTAAATTTTTTCTAATCGCATTTCTCATCCTTCTCCTTCTGATCCCACTCCTCCTCGTTATGGGGTTGATTTCGGAACGCGAAAGCCGCGCCAACTCCGTCACCGCTGAAGTCGCACGCACCTGGGGCGGCACGCAAAACCTGTCCGGTCCCTACCTGATCGTGCCGTATTCCGTCATGGTTGAAACGGTCAACAATCGAAAGGACAAGGAAAAAACAGAACGCAAAGAACAACGCTTTGGCGTCTTTCTTCCAGAAAAAGTTCAATTCGATGCCAAGACCAAATCAGATGTCCTGCGTCGCTCAATTTTTGACGTCAATGTCTATAGCGCAGATCTGTCATTAACTGGCGCGTTTGCAACGCCTGACATGCGCGCCATTGATGCAAATGCGATAGATGTGCGCTGGAATGATACCATTCTCACCGTCGCCATGAGCGATGTGTCTGGTCTTAGAAAGACTGCAACGCTCAAGCTTGACGGCAAAACCGACCTCAATTTTGAACCAAGTGTGGGCATCGCACAGAGTCGACAAAATGGCATTCACGCTCGGCTCAACCCTTTGAGCGCGCCTGACGCCAATACTGGCCCGGAAGCAATTGCCGCTCCGCAAACCGCACCCAAAGCCTTTTCATTTGATATCGATCTCAATTTTTCCGGCTCATCCGGGTTGTTTTTTGCGCCAGCCGGGCGGTTGACCAAAGCCAATCTCAGTGCGGACTGGCCGCATCCAAGCTTCACAGGCGGATTTTTGCCGGTGAAGCGCGAAATCAGTGACACAGGCTTTGACGCTGCATGGCAGGTTCCACATCTCGCCCGCTCTATACCGCAAGCTTCGACCTTCAATCGCGGTGTTCTTGATCGCTTCGGACCACACCGATTTGGTGTAACGTACTACGCGCCGGTTGATTTTTATGACCTCGTTTCGCGCGCTGCAAAATACGGCATTTTATTTCTCGCATTGGCATTCATGGCAGTGTTTGTGATGGAATTGCTATCGAGAAAAAGAATTCATGCAGTGCAGTATATTTTTGTCGGCCTGGCGATGATCTTTTTCTATGTGCTGCTGTTATCGTTCTCTGAACACATTGGCTTTGCACCTGCATACCTCACCGCCTCCGCTGCCACTGGTACGATGCTTGCCGTTTATTTCAGCAGGGCCTTCGAGAGCACCCGGTTTGGCATTGCTGCAGCCCTGCTGTTTCTGCTGATTTATGGGCTCTTGTACATGATCTTGAGACTTGAGGACTATGCACTGCTCGCTGGCGCTGTCTTAGGTTTCGCAGCCCTGACAAGTGTGATGTTCATGACGTTGCGCGTCGACTGGTCGTCGGGGACGTCAACGTCAACTTCCGATCCAAAAAGCAAAGTTTAGCAGCGCACCTGCATACGATGCTGCAGACGCGAAGGTCGCTGAGACGTGCGCGCCTCTGGCACGCATGTATAGTGTTGTTAATTGACGAATAGCAGTTGATCTGTGTTAGGTTGCAACTACGCGCCAACTGATTCGGTAGTGACTGTGGGTGGGCACAAGTATCGTTAGCGCGGCGTCGTTCCTTCGGCGTTAGTAGGGCTCGCCTCTCATGTGCGTGCGGCAGACATCAACTTTTCTCCACAGGCAGTGAGACACCAACATGAAACTCAAAGCTCTGACGGCCGAATTCTTCGGCACCTTCATGCTTATGACATCCGTCTTGGGTGCAGCATTCTATTCGTTCGGGGGCCTCTCCGGCGTTTCCGGTGCAGCAGGTATCTTAGGCGTTGCTCTATCAATCGGCATCACTGTGATGGCCTTGATACGCTCCATCGGACATGTGTCTGGTGGCCATTACAATCCCGCGGTCACACTCGGCCTTGTCGCCGGCGGGCGCTTTTCAATGAGCGACGCACCGAGTTACATCATCGCGCAATGTCTTGGTGCCTTGGTATCGTGCGCACTGTTTAACTACATCGGGTCAACTGGTGCGACCTTTGCAGCCAACGGTTACGGCAGCTTGTCGATGATCAACGCAGGATTGGTGCCTGCCTTTGTCGTCGAAGTTGTCCTCACCATGTTCTTCTTGATTGTGATTATGGGCGCGACACGTCCTGAAGCGCCCAGTGGATTTGCCCCGTTGGCAATTGGCCTGTCGCTGACAGCCATCCACCTTATCTCGATCCCAATCACTAATGCCTCAGTCAACCCAGCCAGAAGCTTGGGCTCTGCGGTCTTTGCCGGTGGCGAACCTATGGTACAGCTGTGGC
>JAHZKN010000077.1 GCA_022600335.1 Alphaproteobacteria bacterium | reverse complement strand
TTACCTGGTTATGAACGAGAGCCCTGGCGCTATTATCAATCCGCTACGTGTTTCGCACTGACATCACAGTCGGAATCGTTTGGCAACGTCATCGTTGAAGCGCTTGCATTTGGTCTCCCCGTCGTAGCAACAGCCAATGATGGCCCTCGGCACATCATCAATGATGCTAGACTTGGTAGCCTTGTTCCTGTCGGCGACGTGTCCGCTGTTACAGCTGCTTTGGCGACCCACCTTGATGATCCAGGCGACCCTGCTCCGCGCCAAGCACGCGCCGACAGCTTCTCTTTGGCCAATCGTATGCCCGCCTATCAGGCCCTGATTGACGACGTCATTGGCGCTGAGGCGAACCGGTGCCAGACCGTATCTCCTGAGACGGGGTGTTGAAGGCTGGCAGATGAGCAACCTAGACAACAAGTTAGCCCGACGCCGCGTTTATCTGGACCTGACGCATCTTGGCCGCCACGTCACAGGCATTGAACGCATCGCGATTGAGCTGTTTGAAAACGTCACATTTGAAGGCGCAGACATACGTCCGGTGCGGGCGAGGAATATCGCGTCCATGATTTTCATGCAACAAGTTTGGTTGCCACTCCTCGCACTCTTCAACCCACGCGCCGCATTTCTATTTCCAGGCTTTCCACCATCGCCGTGGTTTGTCCTCTGTCGCAGTCGCGTCGTTTGGTACGTTCACGACCTCTTTTTGATCACGAAACCCGCGGAGCTCAGTCGCAAAGCTAAGCTCTATATGGCCTGGCCGTTTCGGTTTTGCGTATCCCGCCTCACCTATTTTTTTGTCAACTCGCAAAAAACGCGTGACGAGTTGCAGCCGTTCACATCTCCCTCGGCACACATTGCGCTTTATCGGCCACGCGTCGCAAATGTCTTCGATCTGGAGCCCGGAGATCGCAGAACGCGTGTGAATAAGCCGACCCCACTCAAGCTTGTCAGCCTTGGCACAGTTGAACCGCGCAAAAACTATTCGCACGCTGTGGCTATTCGCGACGCGGTTGCGCGCTTGGGTTTTGACAATGCGGAACTTCATATTATTGGCCGCGCTGGCTGGGGCAAAGCCAGTGACGTAGTGAGCGCGCATCCCAATGTAGTCATTCATGGCTACTTGTGCAGCAAAGATGCGCGACGTGTTTTGCAAAGTGCAGATATATACGTGTGCACATCCTTCGACGAAGGTCTTGGATTGCCGTTATTGGAGGCACAATATGCTGGATTGCCAATCTTCGCACCTGATGCACCTGTATTCCATGAGGTACTCGGGAACTCTGGCCATTACATTTCTCTTTCAGACGCAGATGCCAGCGCGCAAAAAATCGAAGCACTGATTTCCAATCCAACCTGGCGCTCAGCAACAACGAATACCGCCATTACTAATCCGGAGCGCTGGAACGCACAGGCAATCGATGACGTAGCCCACGCACAGCAGATATTTAGCACTGGCCTTGCCGCTCGCTTCGCCCGACCAGATCTGAGCCGGGCCTAATCCATGCGTATCCACAAAAGCACAACAGTAACACGGCGCGCGATTTTAGCAGCGGGCGCAGCAACGGCCGCCGCAACCGCATTCGGCAAGGGCCTGTTCGCTGTCGGGCAAAAGCGGTTCGCTCAAAATACGCTAGCTGGTCTTGCGGCCAAAAAAGGTCTCGCCTTCGGTGCATCATTCGCAGTGCACGAGCTTGATCGTGACCATGGGGACAGATACGCCCAGCTTTATCGTCGTGATGTCCAGCTCATCACCTCAGAGTTGG
This sequence comes from Alphaproteobacteria bacterium, assembly GCA_022600335.1. Lineage (GTDB taxonomy): Bacteria > Pseudomonadota > Alphaproteobacteria > Rhizobiales > Hyphomicrobiaceae > JAHZKN01. The sequence goes on along the minus strand of JAHZKN010000077.1, from coordinate 1,915 downwards.
CGCTTAAGATTCCCATCCTGCGTCCTGCCGCACACATCCTCAATTTTAAACCTGCAGACCGCTTGTTTGCATTTGCTAAAGACAACGCGCTTGGCGTGCACGGGCATACCCTCATCTGGGATGATTACCTTCCCGACTGGATCAAACAGCTGGGCCCCGGCGAGGTCGAGCATTTGTTGAATGCTCATGTGCTCACCGTTCTGGAGCGCTACAAGGGCCGCGCTGAAACCTGGGATGTGGTCAACGAGCCGATCGCGCCATGGGACAAGAACCCTGGAAACCTTCGTCAGGGTCCCTTTTATGCGAGTATGGGCGAGGCTTACATTGCCAAGAGTTTTCGTCTCGCACGCGAGATCGAGCCCAATGCCACGCTGCTCCTCAATGAAGCCCAGACAGAATCGGCAGACGAGAACGGGGCAGTGTTTCGCAAAAGCTTGTTTGAGTTGGTCCGTCGGGTCCTCGACCAAGGCGTGCCAATCGACGGTATCGGCCTGCAATGTCACCTGCAGTCTGAGCGGCCTTATGATTTCCCGCGCTTTGCAGACTTTGTAAATCAGATCGCCGAATTGGGCCTTGAGGTGCAAATCACGGAACTTGATGTCAACGATAGCGCGTTTCCAGCGGCAATCGCCACGCGGGACCGCCGCGTTGCAACCCTCTACCACAACTTCTTGACTGAGGTTTTAGCCATCCCGGCCGTTTCAAGCCTGATCCTATGGCAATTATCGGATGCAACAAGTTGGATGGCAGATCCGTCTCTCAGCAACGCCTTGCGGCCCGACAAAAAACCTTCGCGGCCGCTCCCCTATGACCGCGGGTTTGATAAAAAGCCGGCGTGGCATGCTATTGCAAAAGCCTTGCGTGCTATGCCAGCGCGGCCACCAAAAGCTAAGAAACTTTAACAGCACTGTTGGCATTGTGCACGGCTCTTGATCTATCACAAGTCCACAGCTAAGCGTCCGTTCCTGTTTTCAATACCTGTCCATCAAGAAATCGTGTGCGCTGCAGTTGGCGGTGATTTTCATAGCACTTGGCAAGCTGTTTTTCCGGCGTAAATTCGCGGATTTCATTGGCTACACCTGCAGGCGTGATATCGCCGCGCTTGATCGATTCGTGAATGTCAACAAATGCATCCGACAAGCGCTCCGCCATATCATCTGCATCATCACTGCGTGCAACCAGTGCCCCGCTCACACCATTTTTGATAACGCTTGCGAGTTGCGGCAGGTGAATCGCCGCGACAGGGCGACCACAGCCAAGCGTTTCAAGAACCGAAAATGGCATGCCCTCAAACTCTGACGTCAAAATTCCCGCATGGACTGAGGATAAAACATCCGCCACACCGTCTGCACTTTTGAAGCCATGCAGGGTGGCAATGCTCTCGATCGCAGAAAACTCTTTAAAGCGTGTTGGGTCACTGGTCCCCATGTAGTGAAACTCTGCACCGCCAGAAAGCTTTTCGTTGAGTCGCTCCATGGTCTTAAACATTAGGGAAGGGACCTTGAACAAATCCAATCGACCAGCAAACGCCACCTTAAACGGGCTGGCATTCGAAAATGGCGTGGGTGCAAACGTGCGGGTATCAACCCACGTCGACAACGTATCAATCTTCTGTGCGTGACGCGGGTAGGTATCGCGCATGCGCTCTGTAATGACAGGATTGACACACAGGAACTTGTTGCACGCGGCGACAGCCGCGCGCTCGTTAATGTTGTGCACATATCGATAATTCTTGAGCAGGCTATCCATTTGCAGTTTTGGCGCACCCTCACCATGCAGCATTTGCACAAATGGTATTCCAAGGCTGCGCATAAGCAGCGCGAACTCAACGCGCTGCAAGTCGACACTTGTCGGCACGGCGCGCAGTGTCCGGCGTACGACAGCGAGATGTTTTATGAGGGCCGACATGAACTGG
>JAHZKN010000076.1 GCA_022600335.1 Alphaproteobacteria bacterium | reverse complement strand
GTTGTGGCCTTTTACTTTTTTGCGTTAGAGCCAGCGACGAGCCTCGTTACAGCAATCATTGTTCTTCTTGTAATCTTGACGTTTGTCCGCTGGCCATGGGTGCATCCGTTGCGCGTTAAGGCGCTGCGCCCTGTCACACTCATGGTTGCTGGCGTTTGGTGTCTGACCGCCATCTGGATCGTATGGCACGGGTTTCCCGCAGGCCGACTTGAGCAGGTCATTTTGCTAGCCGTCGTCGCCTATGCTGTAACGCTATCGCTGTTCTGGCGCCGCTTACCTGGACATTGACACACGGTGCGGGCGCGACCAAGAAGGATCCACAGTGTGTATCTTATCTTACTAGTCGCGGTTACCGCGTTGGGAGGGACACCGGTCTTCGAAGGTTACGATCGTGCCTGTTCGGGCATCTTTGTCGCCAAATTGGCTGCGACGGTGAGGCGCGCCGGGGCCGGGGGGAATAGATCGCGCACACGCGTCCGTTGGCCGTCGATGCGTCGGATGGCGACAATGGCAACTAAGGCGATGGCTCCGCCAGCAAAGATGTCGATCAGGAAGTGCCCACCCTCAGGCAGTGTCGACAGAATAACAACGAGCGAGAACACATAGAATGGCCATGCCAGCTGTCGAACATCACGCATTGCGTAGGCGGTGATGATTGCCAAGATTGTATGGAACGACGGGAAGGAAACAATTCCTTCCGCCGCTTTCCAATCGAATTTGCTGAATGTGCCATCAATCAGCGCGTTATAGGCGTCAAGATGCCAGCGGCCAGCATTGCCCGTCATATTGCTAAAAAGGGAAGGATCTGGTGCATGGTAGGCATAGGCACCAAGAGCTGGAAACAATCCGGACAAGATCAATACGGCACAAGCAGAGACGGCATAAAGCGCGATATATTGCTGTAGATTGCGGATTTGTCCGAGCCAACTCAGCACAATAATGAGCAGCGCCATTTGCGCAGCAGAGGACTGGTAGGCGACCAAAAGTATTTGTGCCAGCCACGGTCGGTCATTGACCCAACTCAAAAAGGCAACCCAATCAAATCCGATCATGTGATCAGCTGCAGCAAAGTGTGCATCACGCAATGGGAAGCCAGGTGTCACCACGAGGTAGCTCAACAACGCACCCGCGGCACTGAGCAACACGAAAAACACGCCGACCTGGATAATTGTATGCCCGGTGATTGCTGTGCGCCGCAGGGCGCGGCCAATCTTGTCCTCATCACCTTCAAGACGGCGCGCAATCCACACCATAACGGCAGCAATGACGAACACACCGAGGACGCTGAGGGCAAGGGTCACAAGCCCATGCATCGATACCGCAATGCCGGTGACGGCAAGAAATGCAACATCGGCGACGACGTAAAGCGCAAGCATGGCGCATGCCAGTCGCATCAATGGTGTTTGCCAACTGAAAGCCATCAATCCTACCTGCAACAAACTCAAATTTTGTTGCCGCCAAGGTAGGGTGATAACCCCAATATTCGCTTAACCACACGTCAGGAAAGCAAACCAAACTATCGCCTCTGAGCGGACGATGGCTTGGCGCGTCAACAGCCTTAGCGCGCCCTTAACGGGTGTTTCGGTGTGGGGTGAACCCAAGTTGCCACAGATCTCTTTGTGAGGCTGGAGGGCAGTGACAGCACCGTGGCGGAAGGGGTGGGATTCGAACCCACGGTACGCTCTCACGCACGCTGGTTTTCAAGACCAGTGCCTTAAACCACTCGGCCACCCTTCCAACCCTCAGAGCCATCAAGCATTCAGCCCAGAGCGAAACGCGACAGGCACGTCGCGCCTGGATATCTGACGCCAAGGGCTGATCATTGGACTCGACGCCCGGCTCTGTCGGCGGGCGGGACCCTATCCAATCCAGGCCTGGACCTCAAGCCGAGCGTTCTGCGGCCCGAAGGCTCGTCTTTTACCGGATTTCAATGTCCGTCTGTCATATTTCCGTCGAGCTTGCGTCACGGTGTCAAAATAAGACAGCGGATGCGAGCCAAACAGGGAAAGCTCGCAGGAAAGCGGGCCAAGGGTAAGGCAGATGACAGGATCAGGTGACGGGCAGAGCCCCGGCGCAAGGCAGTGCGCGGGCACGCGACCCACCGCCGCCATTTGGCGCGGGGCGCAGACATTCAGTCTTCTTTTATGTGCAAGTCTCGTTGCGAGCTGCTCAAGCGCAGAACGTGGCGCGAGCGGCAAGCGCTCGTATTCTCCGTCTCTGGGTGTGAGCGCCAGCCCGCGCGTCATCCCGACCTCGACGTCCCGAGCCAGATCCAAATGGGCCGGAGCCTTGCCCAAAGGTGGCGGTCACCGCAAGATTGGCCAGCCCTACAAAATTGGCGGGCGCTGGTACACGCCGCGGAAAGATCCAAACTACGACAAAAACGGCATTGCCTCGTGGTACGGCACCGACTTTCACGGCCGTCTCACAGCCAACGGCGAAGTCTACGACATGAACGCCCTAACCGCGGCGCACAAAACTTTGCCGCTGCCCAGCTACGCTTATGTCACAAACCTGAACAACAACCGCACCGTCCTTGTTCGCATCAATGACCGTGGCCCCTATGCAGGCAATCGTATTATCGATCTTTCACGGGCAACGGCAAATGCGCTTGATTTGCAGCGCGCTGGACTGGGTCGCGTGCGCGTCCAGTATGCCGGCCCAGCGCCTCTTGACGGCAACGACCACCATGAGCGCAAGTTCCTTGCTGCACAAAATTGGGCTGGGCAAAATCGGTTTGTGTCGACCGTGCCGCGTGCTGCGCAGAGCCGTATCGTCCGTGCACCACAGCGTGCACAGAGTTATCCACCGCAGCACGCTGCGATTTGGGATCCTCATCGTTATCGCCGCAGCCTCGGGCGTTAAGTGCTGCCCAGCGCGGCGGCACGTAAACCGACGTTAGTGCGCCACTCATTATGAGTAGATGCAAGTTATGCTGGGGCGCTTTTTTTGCCTCTCAGCGTCGCATGAGCCGTTGAGACCTGCTGCATACGGTTGACACTCGCCTCAGGAACCTTTGATAGTCCCAGCATGCTTACTTCTGTGACGAGCGACCCTTCCGTGATCTGGGCTTTGACGGTCAGGCGCAACCTGGCGTCAGCGTGCAACGCGGTGCTGGCGCACCTAGCCGTTGCCGGCCTCGTTTTGATGCTCGCTTCGACGCCAAGTTTGGCGAAGTCGAATTTCGCAACAAATGCTACGTCTGCCATCCTGGTCGATTATAAGACTGGCGCAATTCTGTACCAAAAGAACGCGGATTCGCTGATTGCTCCGGCCAGCATGAGCAAGTTGATGACACTTGCTGTTCTCTTTAAGGCCATTGAAGACGGTACCGTCAAACCAACCGATGAATTTGTGATGAGCGTTAATGCGTGGCGCACCGGTGGGGCCCCATCCGGCACATCCGCAATGTTCGTGCCAGTCAACAAAACCGCGACCGTTGAAGAGCTCATCAAAGGCATCGTTATTCAGTCCGGTAATGACGCCTGCATTGCAGTCGCAGAAGCTATGTCCGGCACGGAAGCCGCTTTTGCCGAACGTATGACAAGCGAAGCGCGTCGTATTGGTCTCAAAAAATCAACGTTTAAAAATGCCACGGGGTTGGATCAAGACGGTCATCTGATGACAGTGCGCGAGCTTGCCCACTTGGCAACGTACTTGATCAAAACCTATCCGCAATATTACCCGATGTTCTCCGAGCGCCTGTTTAAGTATCGCCGCCATAAATTCTACAACCGCAATCCGTTGCTATCGGCAAACATGGGTATCGATGGCCTTAAGACCGGCCACACCAGCAAAGCTGGCTACGGCATTGTGGTTTCCGGTGTCAACGAGGGCCGGCGTTTGATAGGTGTCGTTTCGGGTCTTAAGACCGCCGCGGTGCGCAAAGCAGAAGCCCGCAAACTTATGGCGTGGGGCTACCGCGCATTTGCAAAGTTCAAACTCTTTGAAGCCGATGAGGACATTGGCTATGCGCGCGTCTGGGGCGGCAGCAGTATGTACGTGCCGCTTACTTCAAAAGGCCCACTTGAAGTGATCTTGCCACGCTATCCAGCCAATCAAAAACTCAAGGGCGAAATTGTCTATCAAGGTCCAATTAAACCGCCGATCGCCAAAGGCCAGAAGGTTGCGAAGTTGCGCGTGACAAGCTCAACAAGCGCCGTGAGCGAAGTGCCGCTTTACGCCAAAGAAGACGTCGAAAAGGCCACATTCGTCCGCCAAGGCTTCGATTCTCTTCTATATCTCGCGCTCGGGCTCTTGCCTCTTTAATCTGAGCGCGTCAAACCCAATACGGCACAGGGACTAAAGAAGCTTATGGGTGCGCAGGCATGCGGCTGCCACCTGAGATGGCAGGCGACAGGGCGGTGCGCGCTGTTACGCGTTAAACTGCGCAAAGCAACAGCGCAGTCACAACTTTACACATGTAGAAAAGTCAAAACATGGCGCTTGGACAATTCATCACTCTAGAGGGCGGCGAGGGGAGCGGTAAGTCCACACAAGCGCGCCTGCTTGAGCAGCGCCTTAGAGACAATGGCCTTGAGGTCACGATGACTCGTGAACCGGGTGGCAGTCTATTCGGCGAACATCTGCGCAATGTTTTGCTCGATTCCAAGACGCCGGAACATTCTGCATTGAGTGAAGCTTTGTTGTTTTACGCAGCACGCGCAGATCACCTGGAAAATAAGATACGGCCGGCCCTGGCTGCCGGGCGCTGGGTCGTGTGTGACCGGTTTTCAGATTCAACCCGCGCCTATCAAGGCTACGCCGGAGCGCTCCAACTTGAGGCGATTGATACTATGGATCAGTTGGTGGTCGCACCAACCTTTCCGGATCTCACAGTGATCATTGATATCGACCCAGCCATTGGCATGGCACGCGCAGATCAGCGCCGTGCAGAACGAGATGGATCGAACACCACGCGCCGCGATCGCTTTGAAGGTCGCGACCGTACGTTTCACGATGCTCTGCGCCAAGGGTTTCTCACGATTGCGGCCAACAACCCGGGCCGCTGCGTTGTGATAGATGGTTCGCGCGATGCTGACAGCATTGGTGCGCAAATCTGGCAGGTCGTCGCAACACGCCTGTTGCAGGAGGCGGGCACCTAATGGCACGGGCTCCAGTTGAAATGGCGGCACAAGAAGACCTGCCGGAATCAGATCGGTTGGCTGACTTTCCGCATCCACGCCATAGCATGGATATTTTTGGACACGACCAAGCCCAGAAGATTTTTGCTACAAGTCTGCAGTCGGGACGCCTGCACCACGCGTGGCTGCTTACCGGTCCCGAAGGTATTGGAAAAGCGACCTTTGCCTATCACTGCACGCGACACCTTTTGGGCAAAAGTGGAGCTGGCGACATCCAGGGCCAACAAAGTGATCGCCTGGTTGCTGGTTTGGTGCATCCGCGCCTGTTGCTCATCCGTAGGCCCTATGATCCGAAAACAAAAAAATTTACTGCCAGCATTCCTGTCGATGAAGTGCGCCGCCTGCGTCCCTTTGTCGGCAAGACAGCAGAAGCCGGTAGTTGGCGCGTCGTTTTGATTGATAACGCCAATGAACTGAATGTGAGCGCTGCAAATGCGTTGTTGAAAGTTCTGGAAGAACCACCACGCCAAACTGTGTTCTTTCTCATCGCACCAGAGCCTGGACGCCTGCTGGCAACGATCCGATCACGGTGTCGCGCGCTGGCATTAGAGCCGGTAACAGGAGATGCATTTGCGCGGGCGATGCAGCACGCCTGGTCAGGGCGTGATGAACCAGCAACGGCAGACTTGTCATCCGACAGACTGGCGCACCTTGCAGCGATTTCAGGCGGCTCTGTGCGGCGCGCCTTGGTGCTTGCTGACAACGACGGGGAGGCACTGTTCCAACGCGTTGATGCCCTCTTTGAACAGCTGCCAGATATTGACTGGGTTGAGGTGCGTGCCCTTGCCGAAGAACTCTCAGTGCCGGGTCAAGACGGCCGGTTTCATCTTGTCCTTGAATTGGTTTTGCAAAAGATTGCAGCTCTTGCCAAAGCGCGGGCAACGGACAATGGTCATCAGGTCGATCTTGATCAGGCCCGACGTTTGATTTCCGATCCCATGGTTGCCAGTTGGGCCGAGCTATGGGAAACAATAGCCCGCCAGAAGGCTGAGACCCAAGCCCTCAACCTCGATCGCAAATCTTTGATCCTCAGTGTTTTTTCCGGGCTTTCCAAAAACGCAACGCCTGAGATGTCCCGCTGATTTTGCCGCGGCACAAGCAGACCAAAATAAAATAGGACCCACAATGGCGCCGCGCCAACGCTTCTATGTGACGACCGCGATTTCTTATCCAAACGGGGCCCCTCATATCGGCCACGCTTATGAAGCCATCGCCACCGATGCGATTGCCCGCTTCGAACGCCTTGACGGCAAGGATGTGTTCTTCCTCACCGGAACCGACGAGCATGGCCTCAAGATGCAGCAGACAGCCGACAAAGAAGGTGTGACGCCGGGCGAGCTGGCCGATCGCAACGCAGCGCGCTTTCAAGACATGGTACAGCTGCTGTCGCTTTCAAACGATGACTTCATTCGCACTACGGAGGCGCGCCACTACACATCTGCGCAAGCGATCTGGAAACGCATGGAAGCGGCTGGGGACATATTCTTAAAGCCCTATGCAGGCTGGTATTCGGTGCGCGATGAGGCCTTCTATGCAGAACCAGAAACAGTGGTTGGTGACGACGGCGTACGCGTTGGCCCACAAGGAACGCCCGTCACGTGGACAGAAGAGGAGACCTACTTCTTCCGCCTTTCAGCGTATCAAGACCGGCTACTGAAACACTATGAAGACAATCCAGACTTTGTGTTACCGCCTGAGCGGCGCAACGAAGTGGTGAGCTTTGTCAAAGGCGGTCTTGAAGATCTTTCGATATCCCGCACGACACTCGATTGGGGCATTCCAGTGCCGGGTGCCAGCCCGCATGTGATGTATGTGTGGATCGACGCGTTGACAAACTACATCACAGCGCTTGGTTTCCCAGATGAAGCACATAAGCAGTGGCCGTATTGGCCGGCAAATGTGCATGTCATTGGCAAAGATATTATCCGCTTTCATGCCGTTTTTTGGCCGGCCTTTCTGATGTCGGCAAAGCTTGAGCTGCCGCGCCGAGTGTTTGCGCATGGCTTCTTGTTCAACAAGGGCGAGAAGATGTCGAAGTCCGTCGGCAATGTCGTTGATCCCTTTGATTTGGTCAAAGCCTACGGCGTCGACCAAACCCGGTATTTCTTTTTGCGCGAAGTAAACTTTGGGCAAGATGGCAGCTATTCGACCGATGCGATTATCAACCGCATCAATGCTGATCTTGCCAACGATCTTGGCAACCTGGCACAACGCTCTTTGTCAATGATTGCGAAGAACTGTGATGGTCAGGTGCCGATGCCTGGCACATTGAGTAAAGAAGACGCAGAAATCTTGGCTGCCGCCGATGCGCTTTATGCAGACGTGCGCCAGAACATGGATCGGCAGGCTCTGACCCGATACCTGGATGCTGTATGGGCGGTGGTTGCGGCCGCCAACCGGTATTTTGCCGGTGAAGAGCCGTGGGCAAAGAAGAAGACTGATCCTGAGCGCATGGGCACCATTTTGTATGTCACAGCTGAAGTCGTGCGTCAGGTCGCCATTCTTGCGAGCCCCGTTGTGCCCCATGCTGCAGAAAAACTGCTTGACCTTCTCGGCCAAAGTGAAACCGCGCGCGATTTCTCAGCACTTGGAGAAACGGGTCGACTGGCTGCAGGAACGGAATTGCCAGCCCCTGAAGGTGTCTTTCCACGTTATATGGATCCGGACGCTGAGGGGACAAAAGGTGGCCACAAGAAAAAGGGCAAAGGAGATGCAACGTAGTGTTGGTCGATCATCACTGTCATCTTGATTTCCCGGATTTTTCCGATGACCTCGCTGGTGTCGTGGCGCGCGCCGGTGCAGCTGGTGTCGGCTTGATGGTCACTATCTCGACCCGTATTCGTGCGTTTGATCAGGTCCTGGCCGTCGCCAATCAATTCGACAATGTGTTTTGTTCTGTCGGCACGCACCCGCACAATGCGCATGAGGAACTCGATATCCCTGTTGAGGAGATTGTGCGCCTTTCTGCTAACCCGAAAGTGGTTGCCATTGGTGAAGCTGGGCTTGATTTTCACTATGACCACTCTTCGCCCGACGCTCAGGAGCAGGGCTTTCGCAACCACATTGCAGCTGCGCGCGAGACGGGCTTGCCACTAGAAATTCATGCCCGCTCAGCCGACGAACAAACCATTGCGATCCTTGAAGACGAGTTGAAATCTGGAGGCGCGTTTCCAGCTATTTTGCACTGCTTTACTGGCGGCAAAAAAATGGCGTATCGCGCCGTCGACCTTGGGTTCACGGTTTCCTTTTCCGGAATTGTGAGCTTCAAAGGCGCGCCAGAGTTGCGTGAGATTGCAGCCGAGCTTCCGCTGGACGCTATTTTGGTTGAAACGGATGCACCATATCTGGCACCGGTGCCGTTTCGTGGCAAAACCAATGAGCCGGCCTACGTGGCCCACACTGCCAAAGCCGTTGCTGAAGCGCGCAAGATTGAGGTCGAGGCTTTGGCCGCTGCAACAACCAACAACTTCTTCAAGCTATTCAAGAAAGTTCCACGTTCGGCGTTTGCTTCAGTTGAGGGTGCATGAAGCGACGGTTGACCATTCTAGGGTGCGGATCTTCTGGGGGTGTGCCACGTATTGGATCCATGTGGGGCAAGTGCGATCCAGAAAACCCAAAGAACCGCCGCCGGCGCTGTTCCGTCTTAGTGGAACAATTTGCAGAGCAAGGCCAGGCAACACGTATCCTCGTTGATACGTCGCCCGACATGCGCGAGCAGCTGTTGGCTACGCGGACGGCATCGCTTGATGCGGTTCTGTTTACCCACGACCATGCCGATCATACTCACGGCATCGACGATCTGCGCATGGTCGCGTACGCAATGAAACGACGCATTGAGTGTTATTTTGACGCCGAGACCAAAAAAAGCATCGTCTCGCGCTTCGGCTATTGCTTTAAGGGCAAGGAACGGGGTGGCTATCCGGCAATTTTGAATACCAACATCATTTCGAGCGACGATCAGTTTTCAATTCAAGGGTCTGGCGGCGCAATCGATGTGTCCGTTGTTCGCCAACACCACGGAGATTTACCGTCGCTAGGTTTTCGGTTTGCCAATCTGGCGTACTCACCAGATATCAGTGACCTTGATGAGGATGTCGTTGAACGTTTGCAGGGTCTTGACGTGTGGATTGTTGATGCGCTGCGCCACCAACCGCATGTTAGCCACTTTCATGTCAAAAAGGCGTTGGAATGGATCGCACGTCTTAAGCCCACGCGCGCCGTCTTGACCCATATGACGGGTGAGCTCGACTATGAAGCGCTCAAGCGTGATCTACCGGACGGAGTTGAGCCGGCCTACGACGGGATGGAGATTGCTTTTTAAATCATGCTGCTGGAATCGCATGATCAGACAGGGCGGTTCGACACTTAGGCCGGGACGTTTGCACCCTCTTTGGTCTCCAAAGACTCCTGTTGGTTCTTCCAGTCGCGGAACGTGACAACCTGATCGTGGGTGTCACATGCAGCCGATGCTAGGTCCACGACCATCGGCGCAACGTCTTTCGGTTCAGGCAGTGTCGTTGCATCCTCACCCGGGAACGCCTTGGCGCGCATTGCGGTGCGCATGGCGCCAGGATTGACAATGTTGACGCGGATCTTGCTGTTGGCAACTTCTGCTGCATAGGTATGTGCCAAGGCCTCTACGCCCGCCTTGGAGACCGCATACGGTCCCCAATAGGCATTGCGGCCACTGGCAGCGCCTGATGATACAAACACCACGCGGCCAGAGTCGGACTTTTGCAGCAGTGGATCGAGGGTGCGCAGCAGCCGCCAGTTGGCATTGAGATTGGTGTCGATAACCTGCTCCCAAGTGTCCGCTGTAATATGCCCGAGTGGTGACAGCGGACCAAGCAGCGCCGCGTTGGCAACCAACACATCAAGCCGGCCCCAGCGCTCAAATATTGTTGGGCCCAACTGATCGATCATGTCGCCTTTGCGCATATCCATGCGCAGTAGTGTCGCGCTGCCGCCTGCACTGCGTATCTCGTCATCCAGCTCCTCTAACGCGCCGAGCGTGCGGCCGGTGATGATGACATGCATACCAGCCTTAGCGAGCTCCAAGGCCACGGCGCGGCCAAAACCACGTGAGGCTCCAGTAACCACGGCGATACGTGTGTCTGAACTCGGGGTATTGAGAGAGCTTGTTCCTGTCGTCATATTCGTCGCCTGATGTCTCAAGCCCGGCCGCTGCAGACGGGTATCGTTGGGTCCCAGCACGGAGCGTGCATCGCTGGAGACATAAGTCAGGCTGGCGCGCTACCGTGCAAAATCAAGTATGCGTCGCGTCAGCGGATTATACAACTTCTGCAAGCAGAGATAGTTGACGCGGACCTTTGCTGCCCGTTTGATCTGCCAGGCGCGTAGGGTAGTCCCCGGTGAAGCAATGGTCGGTAAATTGAGGGTTTTGATTGTTACGGCCATCGAGGCCAACAGCGTGGTAGACGCCATCCACGGATAGGAATGCCAAGCTGTCAGCACCCATAAATTTACGCATGCCTTCAAGATCGTGGGTGGCGGCCAAAAGATCTTCTTTTTGCGGTGTGTCGATCCCATAAAAATCAGGATGGGTGATGGGCGGGGATGCAATCCGCATGTGCACTTCGCGCGCACCGGCCTCGTACATTAACTGAACAATTTTTTTCGATGTGGTGCCACGTACGACGCTGTCGTCGATCAACACAATGCGTTTGCCACGGATGATGCCAGCATTGGCGGAGTGCTTGAGCTTCACGCCGAGCTTGCGGATGCGCTGTTCCGGTTCAATAAACGTGCGGCCGACATAGTGATTGCGAATGATGCCAAGCTCAAACGGGACTCCGGCCTGCTGTGCAAACCCAATCGCAGCCGGCACACCAGAATCCGGGATGGGAACAATAACGTCCACGTCGGCCGGCGATTCTTTAGCAAGTTGCACACCCATTTGCTTGCGCACATCGTAGACAGAATTGCCATCAAT
>JAHZKN010000075.1 GCA_022600335.1 Alphaproteobacteria bacterium | reverse complement strand
TTGTTGACCTGATAGGGGATGGCGGTAACGATCAGTGCTTGCTTGTCTTTGCGAATTTCTTCGACTTCAACACGCGCACGCATCACAACAGAACCGCGGCCCTTGAGATACGCTGAGCGAATACCGTTGCGACCTAAGATCAACCCACCTGTTGGAAAATCGGGCCCGTGCACAAATTCACACAAATCCTCAGCAGTTAATTCCGGGTTGTCGAGTAGTGCGATGCAGGCATCAATCACTTCCGACAGATTGTGTGGCGGGATGTTGGTTGCCATGCCGACCGCGATGCCACCTGCCCCATTGACCAGCAGGTTGGGAAACTTGGCAGGCAGGACGACCGGCTCTTCATCTTTGTCGTCGTAGTTTGGTTGGAAGTCGACGGTGTCTTTATCGAGATCATCCAACAATTCAGCCGCCACTTTAGCCAAACGGCTTTCCGTGTAACGCATCGCGGCTGGTGGATCTCCATCGATCGAACCGAAGTTTCCTTGCCCATCAACAAGGGGGACGCGCAGCGAAAAATCCTGCGCCATGCGCACCATTGCATCGTAGATCGCGCTATCACCGTGGGGATGGTAATTGGCCATCACTTCGCCAACGGTCTTGGCAGACTTGCGGTAGGCGCGGTCGTGGCGATTGCCGGCCTCGTGCTTGGCGTAAAGAATGCGTCGGTGAACGGGTTTCAGGCCATCGCGCACATCCGGCAGCGCGCGCGCAACAATCACGCTCATTGCGTACTCAAGGTACGAGCGCTGCATTTCGTCTTTAATATCAACCGGACGAACGTCGTCTGGACCGGTACCATCTGAACCGGAAGGGTCGGAATGATCTGCCAAGGTGCGGCGGTCCCCAATAAATCAACAGGCGCAGCCCGGGTCCGGAGCTGCGCACTGCTTTGCTGCCTTCGTTTTATACACTGATTGGAGTGTCACCAGCAACGCTTTGACGCACTTTTCTCACGAATTTTCAGTGCATTTTTTCCAATAAAAGCAACACGTTAGAATTTCTTCTCTGTGGCGTTTCAACGCGCTTGGGGGGACTTGAAGAAGTCATCTTCAAAGCCTAGATCGGAGCCATCAAACCGGCACGGCTAAAAGTCGTGTCGTGGTGCTCAACGCGGCACCCTGTCATCCAAACACTGCGTATCTTTCCGTCAAAAAAACAAGGAACAAAGCCATGACATTTTTTGAATTTTGCTTTGCTGGCCTGTTCGCCGCAATGGGAATCACGGCCGCTGCGGCCCAGACAGGCACACCTCCAAGCGGCATCATTGGCGCCCAAGGTCCAGACCGCTATCTTGCACGCGACAACCTCATTGGGGTCAAGGTGCATGACTCATCCAATACGATTGTTGGCGATGTCGAAGACCTCATTATCAATTCCAACAACCGCGTTGTTGGCGTTGTGATTGGCACCGGCGGCGTGTTGGGATTGGGTGAAAAACGCGTCGGCATTCGCCTGTCGAGCCTCAATTTTGAAGACGCAGATGGCACCACCCATGCTGTACTGTCTGATATCAGCAAAGCAGATCTTGATGCAGCCCCTGAATTTAAGCGCGCCAAAGCGCAAAAATCTCTGCTGCAGAGCGCCAAAGAAAAAGCCCAAGAGCTGACAGACAAAACAACCGCAACATCAAAGTCGGCCTATGAAAAGGCAAAGCCGACGCTTGATGCAGCCAAGGAGTCTGTCAAAGAGACCTACGAAAAAGCAAAGGATGCAGCGGCTCCAGCCATTGACGCGGCCAAGGAAGCCATTTCACCAACGCCATAGTGTGCAGCTTCAAGAGCCGCAAGGCCTTAAGTTGCAGATCCATACATCATTGCGACGCATCAACGCCGTGCCTCATTGTCAGAGGCACGGCGTTTTTCATGCACAGGATCAGCCAAGCGGCCACTCAGCGCACCCAAAGCACGTCCTACGTGTTTGACGCCTGGACCAGACACAGTTTATGCCATCACGGAATTCAAACGACGCGTCAGCAACCTAGCTATGGCGCACGGGCAGACGACACAGACGCAGACGAGGAGAAGAACAGTGGCTGCAAGTGGTGGATCGACGACCATTGTCGTGATTGCACTGTTGGCCAACATGGCCATCGCGATATGCAAATTTCTTGCCTACTTGTGGACCAGCTCGTCAGCCATGCTGTCGGAAGCGATCCACTCTTTCGTCGACACGTCTAACCAGGCCGTCCTCCTTTATGGCATTAAGCGTTCCAAGAGACCGCCGGATACCCAGCATCCCTTTGGCTACTCAAAAGAACTCTACTTTTGGAGTTTCATTGTCGCCATTTTGTTGTTTTCGCTTGGGGCTGGTGTCGCTCTCTACGAAGGTTTTGAAAAACTTCTGCACCCTCACCCGATCAAAAACGCCCATATCAGCTACATGGTCCTGCTCGCAGCCATGGTGATTGAAGGTTTCGCAACTTACAAAGCTGCTTCAGAATTCAATAGCCGCCGCGGTGGGCGCGGAGTCATTCAAGCACTCAAGTCATCCAAAGACCCTGCCCTGTTCGCCATCGTTCTTGAAGATGTTGCGGCAATGGTCGGACTGTTTTGCGCACTCATCGGCATTTTCATTGCCGACCACTTTAGTATTGCCGAGGCCGACGGCATCGCCTCAATCGTTATTGGCCTTGTGCTGGCCTTTGTCGCGATCTTTATGAGCCGAGAAATAAGAGCGCTTATTGTCGGCGAATCCGCCTCACCAGAGGTCCAGCAGGGGCTGCACAACATCATCAAATCTGAGGTCGGTCAGGGTCGGCCGATCAAAGAGATCAACGAAATTAGCACCATGCACTTGGGTCCTGAAGACATTCTGGTGGCCGCAAGTGTCGACTTCTACGATGGGCAAACGACCGAGATTGTCGAAGCTGTGACCTCACGGCTTGAGGATCAGGTGCGCGCCGAGTTTCCTGAAGTGCGCCGCCTGTTCCTCGAAGTGCTCAACACCAAAGAGCATAGACGAATCCAACGCGAGAACGCGCTGTCGCCGAAGGCTGCGAGCGACGATCACGGTGTTGCGCAGACCCAATCCAAATCCACTTCGCCATCTGCCAAGTCTGCATCAGGAAAAACCTCTGATAGCCCTGGCCCGAGCCGTAAACAACGCAAAAAAGCGCGCAAAAGCAAACGCAAGTAGCACCAACGCCGTCCACCAACACACACAAGACCAGACGCGTCCCAGGTCTGGGAACGACGCAAAGCAGACGTCAAGCAAACAGTGGAAATGGTTCGCTGATTGTCGGTGGTCGATAATCCAAAAAACAGCGG
>JAHZKN010000074.1 GCA_022600335.1 Alphaproteobacteria bacterium | reverse complement strand
CTGCCATGCCTGCCAACAACACGGGCAATCACGTCTGCTAAATCCAGCGTTGTTTCGAACGGTTTTTCAGCGCGCCGCCGGACCAGCGCCTTGGCAATGGCCCGCGAGCGGCGTTCTTCGCCAAGCTCATAAAGTATGTTGGCGAGTTCGGCTTCATCAAAGGTATTTATGACATCAGCCGCCGAAAGGCCGCTCTGCGTCTGCCCCGTTGCCCCGCCCGGCAAGCCCTCAATGGCTGGTGGCGAAGACATACGCATATTGAGAGGACCGTCATGCAGGAATGAAAATCCGCGCTCAGGGCGATCAAGCTGCATCGACGACACACCAAGATCAAACACGACGCCATCGATCGGCGCACACCCGTGCTCTGCAATCACCTCGGCCATGGCGCTAAACGGCGCGAGGTGCAATTGGAGGCGTGGTGCAAACGCTGCGACATGACGTTGCCCGCCTGCAACCGCCGCTGGATCGCGATCCAGTGCAATGACGGTGCACTGTGCTGCTTCCAATAGCGCAGACGCATAGCCACCGGCACCAAACGTGGCATCGATATAGGTGGCGCCGTCAGTGGGTGAGAGGGCATTTAGGACTTCGCAAAGCAGCACGGGAATGTGCGGCTGGCTTTGACGCCCGGGCGTTGGCTCGGAACTTGCTGCCGCTGTCATTCCCGTGCTCCTCAACTGCGCTCACTGTCTCGGTGAGCGCTCCCCGCGCCGAACAAAGTGCGGTGTTGCTTGGCTTTTTGACGTGCCTGTTTGTGGCGCAGCTCGAAGGTGTCGGGCTGCCACATCTGGAATTTATCACCAAGGCCGACAAATGTGACCTGGCTTGTAAGACCGGCATGCGCGCACAGGCTTTGAGGAAGGATGATGCGTCCGTCGCCGTCAATTGAGAGGACGTGGACGTCACCATAGAGCGCGACAGACAGTTCATCGCGCTCGTCCGAATAGTCCGGCAGGCCTTCGAGAAGCCCATCGATCTTTTGCGCAAGTCTCTCGCCACCTGCATCAAGGGCTGCAGCGTCAAGCGAGGGGTAGCAGTAGATGCCGCCACGATAGCCATCGTGTTCAAGAACGGCGCGGAACGGGGCAGGGATTGAAACCCGGCCCTTAGTGTCAATTTTGTTGGTGTATGTCGAGACAAAGCGGTCCATCCCTTCTTTGCTAGTCCTCACCTCAACGCCAACTGACTGAATTCAATCCTTGTTGGGCACGCCACGCGCCACTGACTCACCAAACCGGTCGCCGCACCTGGCCCGATCCATCGCGACCGCGACGAGAATAAAGACGGGCCCATGGCTGTCGCTCTGCCAGGTCCCTCTTAACTGGCGTGCGGTGCAGTCACGGGCCCAAGCCCAGTGCGGTTGGGCTTTTATGGGATTCCATGGTTTTTTATGGGTGTCAATGGATTTGGTGCCCTATCCACTGGAAATTGGGAGGAAAGGGGCTTGTCGCGCCGACCCGGGCAATGGGCTGGCGACGCCAGGCCCTTGAGTGAGACAGCACAATTCGACGATGAATTGACGTGTGGCAGGCGTACCAGCGCGCCGCACCGTGCGCCTACCTGTAACCTAGACCCAGTTTCAGGTCGCGTGTGACGATCGCAATACGTATGGTTCGCGGCAGCCGCGCGCTGGACGGTCCCGTGCTGTGGCTTTTTTGTAGATTGCTTAAAGGGTTCGTATCCGGTCACCTTGCCAAGCACTGTTTCTTCATCTCATGATGGGCGCGCAACCCTGGCGACACGAAAAGTCACGATATGGCACGTCTTTACGCTTCAAAATTGATGCACCTCGTCACCATCGTTGCGATGGCGGTGCAGCTTGGCGTCGTTGCCTATCATCACCACGACGTGGTCGTTGATCATGACGCAGCTCATACAGTGCTTGGGGCGGTTGTCGGGCACGATACTCACCAAAGCGCGGATCATGCCGACCACGGTCAGGGTGACCATGCGCCAGGCCAAGATCATCGCGACCCGGTTGATGGCGATCACCAGGATTGTGATCTGTGCCTGTTAAAGTCGAGCGTTGCCAGCGCGCTGCTGGCACACGCCAGCGGCGGGTTATGGGTCGCAGCGTCATCAACAAGACTTCACTTAGCGAACCGCGAAGCGTTTTATCGCGACGCAATCGGCGAACGATACCGCGCGCGCGCACCACCCTCAGAGACTTTGTTCTCTTAAGCACGCGCGCTCATTCCCAGACTTTTCACTGTCTGATGCCTACTGGCATCGTCTGCGTTGGCGCGCCGATTTTGTTGTGCGCCAACGTGGAGAGTTTGAATGTTGAACTGCGTGTCGAACCTTGCGCTGAATCTACGAACCTTTGCAGTTGTCCTGATTGCCGGCATCTCGTTTCACCAAGCTCAGGCTCAAGAAGCCGAGCAAGTTCCTGAGGCAAGTCCGGCGACGGAGGTCGAAGAGAGCTTGCCCGAGGTCGAAATCATCGCCGACGCACCCTCACCGGTCAAAAAGAAGCCCAAAAAGAAACGCAGCGGCGCTGCGCAGGCTCCGACGCCGGCCGTATCCTCTGGTGCTGCCCAATCCCAAGCAGACTTTGAGCCCGTTGAAGAGTTTGACGTTGGCACTGAGCAAGGTGACGCCGACCTGCGCGGCCGGTTGCCGGTGGCCAAAGACACGTTTGTTCCCGTCACCATTGTCGATGATGAGGAGATCCTCGCGGGCCATGGCGCCAACAT
>JAHZKN010000073.1 GCA_022600335.1 Alphaproteobacteria bacterium | reverse complement strand
CCAATTATTTCCGCCGAATCGAAGCCTTAAACTTCACAATGGGGCACGATGACGGACGGCTACCGGCTAATCTCAATGATGCAGACATTGTCTTGCTTGGAATTTCCAGAACCTCAAAAACACCAACTGGAATTTATTTGGCGCAACGTGGATACAAAACAACCAACGTTCCATTGGTGCCGTCTTTACCATTTCCGAAAGCCCTGTTGGAACCGCACGACGCGTTTGTTGTCTGCCTGATCGCCAGCCCGGAGCGCATTTCTGAGGTGCGCCGCAATCGTTCTGACATGCTTTCAGATCGGGACCTTGAGGACTATATTGATCGGGCACAGATTATCGAGGAAATCTCCTATTCCCGTCGTATTTGCGCCCGTCACAAATGGCCGGTGATTGATGTCACGCGCCGTTCGGTGGAGGAAACAGCCGCAACGATATTGCAACTGATGCACGACAAAGAGCTAGAGTCACAGGACCAGGAACGCGAAAAAGACGATGGCTGAGCCAAACAACAAGCAGAAGGGTCTTGTGTTGGCGTCTGGCAGCCGAATCCGGCGCAGCCTGCTGCAGTCGGCTGGTGTTTCGTTTACAGTGGCACCCGCTGATCTTGATGAACGTGCGATCCGTGACAGTTTAGGAAACGCGCCGGGTTGCGCAGGCCCTGATGATGTCGCCGCAGCATTGGCTAGCGCTAAGGCAAAGTCGATTTCAAAAGAACATCCTGATGCCCTTGTCATCGGCTGCGACCAGACGTTGTTTTTCGAAAACAAACTCTTTGAAAAACCAAAAGACTTAGAAGCGGCGCGCGCGAACCTCATTGCCTTTCGTGGAAAAACCCATCAATTGTATTCTGCAGTAGCCCTTGTTGATGGAGGTGCAATTGTGTGGTCGCGTGTCGCCCGCGCGGATCTGACGGTGCGCGATTTTAGTGATGATTTTATCGAGGAGTACTTAGCGCGACTTGGCAATGCGGCTTTGGAATCGCTTGGTGGGTATCATCTAGAAGCACTGGGCATTCAGCTGTTTGATCGCATTGATGGAGATTACTTCACGGTTCTTGGTTTGCCATTGCTGCCATTGATCAAAGAATTACGTCAACGAAAGGTTCTTTGTGCATGAAACGTGCCTGCGTCATTGGTTGGCCGATCAAACACTCAAGATCACCACTCATTCATCGCGCTTGGCTTAAACACTATGGCATTGATGGCAGCTACGATCGCCAAGCCGTTGAGCCGGATCATGTGGAGACTTTTCTAACCTCACTTGAGAGTCTTGGTCTTGTGGGATGCAACGTTACGGTGCCTCACAAAGAAAAAGCTTTTGAGGTTGCTGATGTAAAAGATGCGGCTGCATGTGCAGTTGGGGCTGCAAATACGTTGTGGCTTGAAAATGGTGCCTTACATGCAACGAATACGGATACCTATGGATTTATGGCGTATCTCACGCATAAAGCGCCGCAGTGGAAACCTAGTGATGGACACGTCGTTGTGCTCGGAGCCGGGGGGGCTTCACGGGCTATCCTTCACGGACTTTTGGAAAGCGGTCAGTCGTGCATTCGCCTTATCAATAGATCCGCTGCGCGGGCGAATCAAGTGCGCACCCATTTTGGCGCCCAAATTGAAGTGGTACCTTGGTCAGCACGCAATGCTGCAATGACAGATGCAGGTCTTGTTATCAACACAACCAGCGTTGGTATGAATGGCGAGGGTAGTCCCGACGTTGATCTGGGACTCGTTGCGGATGACGCGATTGTCTCAGATATTGTGTACACACCATTGGAAACAGCCTTTTTAAGAGCTGCAAAGGCGCGTGAATTGCAGACGGTAGATGGTTTGGGCATGTTGCTTCACCAGGCTGTACCCGCATTTGAAACGTGGTTTGGCGTACGCCCCACGGTGACGGATGCTCTCTATCAAACCGTAGCCGATGACATCGGGAGAGAATGATGCTGATCATCGGTCTCACCGGATCTATCGGCATGGGAAAATCAACAACCGCAGACGTTCTACGCCAGCGTGGGATCGCAGTGTTTGATGCCGATGCAGCTGTGCATCAGCTGTATGACGGGCCAGCGGTCGCGGCAATCGAAGCTGTGTTTCCTGGTAGCTCCGTTGATGGTCGTGTTGATCGCCAAAAACTCAGTCGGCTTCTCGCCAAGGATCCCAACGGTTTGCCGCGTCTAGAGGCAATTGTTCATCCTTTGGTGTGTGACGTGCAGGCAGATTTTCTACTCCAGCAACAGAGCTCTGGTGCCAAAGTGGCAGTTTTGGAAATCCCACTATTGTTTGAAACCGGCGGCGAGACACGTGTCGATGTGGTTGTTGTTGTCTCTGCGTCTAAAGCGACACAAGCAGAGCGTGTTTTGGAGCGGCCAGGGATGACACCACAGAAACTTGATCAGTTGCTAGCACGGCAATTGCCGGACGCTGAAAAGCGCGCTCGCGCCGACTTCATTGTGGATACGGATCAATCTCCAGAGGAATCAGCAGCGCAAATCGATGATATTCTGAGCAAAATCGCCGGCAGAGTTGGTAACGCCTATCAACGCTACTGGCAGTGAACATGGATTGGCTCCACCATCTATTTGAGCCGGTTTAAGTCGTCCATTCAGCAAAAAGGGAATACGCTGTGCGCGAGATTGTTCTCGATACGGAGACAACAGGTCTTGATGCGAGAGGTGACGATCGGGTCATCGAAATCGGCTGCATTGAGATCTTTAACCGTATTCCCACCGGCGAAGAGTACCACTGCTTTATCAATCCTGAGCGCGATGTCCCAGCGGAAGCTGAAGCCGTGCATGGATTATCGACGGCGTTTCTTGCTGACAAGCCAGTGTTCAAAAAGGTGATAGATGATTTTCTCAAGTTTATTGGTGACGATATTCTCGTCATTCACAACGCACCCTTTGATATCGGTTTTCTCAATGCCGAATTTGAGCGCTTAGGCCGTCCCGCGCTTGTCATGGACCGAGTCGTCGACACGTTACAGCTGGCGCGTCGCAAACATCCCTCAGGCCCCAACAATTTGGATGCTTTGTGCAAGCGTTACGGTATCGATAATTCGAAGCGAACGAAGCACGGTGCGCTTGTTGACTCTCTCTTGCTCGCTGATGTTTACGTTGAGCTGCTTGGAGAACGACAAGCGGCATTGTTACTTGGTGTCGGGCAAGATGCATCCGATGACGAGTCACAATCCGGTCGGCAAAAATCAGCCAAGAAGCGGGCAAAGCCTTTGCCATCGCGTTTGAGCCAAGACGAGCTTGACGCTCATCTATCCTTTGTAAAGAAGCTTGGTAAGGAAGCTGTGTGGCGACAGTATCTGGACCTTACCGACACAGATAGCTCTGCTAAACCAAAGAGTTCTTAGTTCGTCAGGTTTGGATCTGATGCACCAGATTGTTTCTGATTATGCGCGTAAAGTGCCGCGAAATCGATTGGGTCTAACAACAGTGGTGGAAACCCACCTTCGCGCGTTAAATCAGCGACCAAGCGACGTAAAAATGGGAACACCAAAGTTGGGCAATGAATGAGCAGGAAAACATCCAAAGTGTCCGTTGGAACGTTTTTGAGTTTAAACAAGCCCGCATAGATCAATTCAAGATCATAGATGGTGCCAGAGGAATTGGTTGCCAGTGCCTTAAACTCAATGGCACTTTCGAAGTGATCATCGCTGAGCCGCTTGGCATTGACGTTGATCTGGACTTCAAGGTTGGGCGCTTCTTCCTTGTTCTTGATGGGTTTGCCGATACCGGGATTTTCGAACGATAGATCCTTAATATATTGGCCGACAATTTGTGCCTGCACCTGTGGCGTAGTGTGGCCAGCGTTGCCACCGTTCGATGTCTTTTCCGGGTCTGCCATTGTGTCTCGTTGAACTCTATTGTCGGAAAAATTCGCCGCCTCAAGCCGCTGGCTATCATGATGTGTCACGACCAGCAATGGGCGCGTGTGGTTGGTCAGCGGGCAAT
>JAHZKN010000072.1 GCA_022600335.1 Alphaproteobacteria bacterium | reverse complement strand
TGGCACATACTACGATGAGACAAAGCGCAAATGCGTGACACGCCGCGGCAGCTAAACCACCTCCACTGGCCAAGTGTGCTGTGGATCAGCAGCGCGCTTGGCCTCGTTGTCTTTGCGGCATGTCTCACGCAGCTCTCTGGCCAGTTTGGTTATGATCGCGACGTCATTGACATGCCGGTTGCGCGGCTTGTGGCGCTTCTGGTTGGCGCAGGCGTCATCTTTGTCTCTGGCGTCGTTGCCGCAAAGAAATTGTCACAGACACCCGCAACTGACGGCAGCTGCCCGCTTGGCAGCGTGAAACTCGCGCTTGCCGTGATGATTGTTGCCGGTGTTGTTGCCCGCTTGATTCTTTTTGCTAGCGAACCGGCACTTGAAGATGACTATCAGCGCTACCTCTGGGATGGGGCAGTGGTGGCTGACGGCATTAACCCCTATGCGACGGCACCGCGCGAGGTGCTGCGTGCAGCGCCAGGCCAGCACGCTCTATCTGAGATCGCTGCCGCATCGGGCCCTATAGTTGGGCGCATCAACCATCCTGATCTCACCACCATCTATCCGCCCCTGACCCAGGCGGCCTTCGCCATCGCACATGTTTTAAAACCCTTTTCGCTTGTAAGCTGGCGCGGTGTGCTGCTCGTCGCTGATTTCGCAACGCTGGTACTGATCCTGGTGCTGTTAGGGGTGTTGGGGCGATCACCGCTGTGGGCTGCCGTCTATTGGTGGAACCCAGTTGTTCTCAAGGAATTCTTCAATTCCGCACACATGGATGTTTTGATTTTGCCGTTTGTCCTCGGCGCGCTCATTCTGGCGCTAAGAGCGCGACCGGTACACGCGACAGGTGCACTTGCCTGTGCGGTCGGGGTCAAAGTGTGGCCCGTTTTGCTGCTGCCGCTGATCTGGCGGCAGGCTATTCAGACACGCTTTCAACTGTTGCTGTGCGGACTTATTTTTGCAGGTCTTTGTTGTCTGTGGATGCTGCCTTATCTTGCAGCCGGCGTTGGTGATAACAGTGGCCTGTTGGCTTATGCCCAACGCTGGACGACCAACAGCCCAATTTTTGCCAGCGTGCGATCCCTGATGACCTTGGTGTTATCTCAGTTTGGTGACCCTCTTGCCGCTACGGGTGGCGCATCTGCAATAGCGCGTCTTTTGATGGCCGGGGTGGTGTCTTTGGTCGCCGTCATGATGGCCGTCAAACCAATTCAAGACGCCAACGATTTGATCACGCGGGCTCTCGTGATCGTTGCCACGCTGGTATTGTTGTCACCAGCAATCTACCCTTGGTACACACTGTGGATGCTGCCATTTCTGGCATTGATACCGCACGTTTGTCTCATTCTGGTCTCAGCCACAATTCCGCTCTACTACAGCTACTTCTATTTCGCAGCCCGCGAGGCTGCCGGCCTCTACCAAACTGTTGTGGTATGGGTTGTATGGATACCCGTCTGGGTCGGCATCGCGAGATCCGTGCTTGCTACAGAGTGGAGTCCCTTTAGAGACCCGGCGCAGAGTGGCTGCCAGACAGCAAAGGAAGTTTAGATGCGTCACGGACAGTCCATCGCCGTTGTGATCCCAACCCTCAATGAGGAACAAGCGATTGCGCGCGTTATCGGCGACATTCCGCACTGGGTGGACAAAGTGATCGTCGCGGATAACGCGTCACAAGATGGTACGCGATCTGTTGCGCGCGCGCTTGGTGCAGACGTGGTTGTTGAACCAGATCGCGGTTACGGCGCTGCCTGTCAGCGCGGTATTGCTGCCAGTGATGCATATGACATCATCGTTTTTCTCGATGGCGACTACAGCGACTATCCGCAAGACATGGCCCGACTTGTTGACCCCATCGCGGCCAATGATGCTGACCTTGTGATCGGCTCGCGCGTCAACGCCAGTCGCAACAACGGATCACTGACGGTTCAGCAGCGGTTTGGTAACTGGCTCGCGTGCACGCTGATCCGGCATCTGTTTGGCGTTGCGTTTACCGACCTTGGACCCTTCCGCGCCATTCGTGCTGATGCACTTTCCAGCCTCAACATGCAAGATCGCGCCTATGGGTGGACGGTAGAAATGCAAATCCGCGCGGCCAAGGCAGGGTTGCGTATCAAAGAGCTACCAGTGCGCTATCGCGCGCGCATAGGCGTCTCGAAGATCTCCGGAACGCTCAGTGGATCCGTGCGAGCGGGCGCCACCATTCTGCGCATTATTGGTCGCTCAGCGCTGCAGCCGCAATAACCGCAAATGGATGGCGTCGGCAGACGTCTCTTCGGGCCGGCTTCATAACAATTACCATCAAACCTTGACCCGGCGGGCCATCCCGGCAATGACCTTTGAGCGCCACGAATCGCACGGCGCGTGAAGTGGATTGACGGACACACATGGCCAACGCTGTTACCAACATCTTCCGACTTGCCAGGGCCGGCATCGTGTTGGCGCAGCACGGTGTGCAATTTGTACCCAAGGCGCAAAAGGTGCCGTTTGTATTGCATCTGGCGCGTGCGCTTACGGCGCCGATCCGATTGTTGTCGTGGCCGTTTCATATCGGCAAAGATAAATCCACCCGCATCTCGCGCGCGCTCACCTCGCTCGGGCCATCATACATTAAACTAGGGCAGTTCCTCGCCACGCGGGCCGACATCATTGGACCGGATCTGGCATCAGATCTGAAACATCTTCAAGACAAGTTGCCACCGTTTTCGATGAGCGAAGCCAGAGGCGCCATCGCGCGGGCGCTCAACCAGCCTGCTGAAGCTGCTTTCACACACTTTGGTCCTGCCGTTGCCGCCGCCTCAATCGCACAGGTGCACCGTGCAACAGCCACAATCGATGGCAAAGCGCATGACCTTGCCGTTAAAATTCTGCGTCCCAATATTGAAAAGCGCTTTCGACGCGATCTCGACAGCTATTTTTTTGCCGCTCGGCAAATAGAACGCTTCCATGCCCCGACTAGGCGGTTGAGGCCGGTTGCTGTTGTCGACAACCTGGCGCGCACCACAGAACTGGAGATGGACCTCAGATTAGAGGCTGCGGCGATTTCAGAAATGGCTGAGAATATCGCTAAGCACGCAGATGCAAGTGGAACACCAACGCAGTTTCGCGTACCCACCGTGGATTGGACGCGCACGGCACGGCGCGTGCTAACCACCGAGTGGATCGAAGGAATTCCGATTTCAGATCATGCGCGTTTACGCGCCAAAGGCTTTGATCTCGAAAAACTCGGCTTGATTGTTCTCAGATCATTTCTCACCCATGCCATGCATGATGGGTTTTTCCACGCCGACATGCATCAGGGCAATCTGTTTGTCGACGATGCCGGCAACGTTGTGGCTGTCGATTTTGGCATTATGGGACGGCTTGGACCCAAGGAACGCCGGTTCCTTGCAGAAATTTTGCACGGCTTGATTACACGCGACTATCAGCGCACTGCGGAAGTGCACTTCTGGGCTGGCTATGTGCCACCGCACCATCCGGTGGAAGTTTTTGCGCAAGCCCTGCGCGCCATTGGCGAACCAATCCAGGGTCGCGGTGCCGATGAGATATCCATGGCCGATCTTCTCGGTCAGCTGTTCGCCTACACCGAAGTCTTCGATATGGAGACACGACCGGAGTTGATCTTACTGCAAAAGAGCCTGGTGATTGTCGAAGGCGTTGCCCGCGAGCTGGATCCTAAGCTCAACCTTTGGAACACCGCGGAACCGGTCGCAAAAGCCTGGATGGAGCAAAATCTCGGTGTTGTGGGTCGGGTTCGAGAAGCTGGCGAGGGCGCGACGAGCATTGCACGTGTATTGGCTGAGGTGCCGGCACTACTCAGTGAAGCCCAACATGCAGCCACTGGATTGTCGCGCATGGCACGCGATGGCGTGCGGCTAGATGCGGGAACCGTACAAGCCATGGCTAAGGAACGCCGCCGCGCAGACCGGTGGTGGCGGTTCCTTATGGCTAGCGCGATCTTGGCGGCAGCAGGCACGCTCGTCGCGAAATATTTTGGTTTTGCTGGATTGTAAACTCCAAACGGAAAACGAGCACCACCAAATTTAAATTTGGTGGTGCTCGTTTCAATGCGCGCCGGTTTTAGATTTCGCCCTTCAGGCCCTTCTCATAATACTTGTGCACCAGCTTGTCTTGATTTTTGAGCAACCAATCAATCGATGGTTCATGGGTCATCGCTTTATGGATCGCCTGCGCGGTCGCCTTGCGGTGAATCTCAAACAGGATCTTGTGGTCTAGATCGTCAATGGTTGCCACCATCGGATTCAGCCACACAGACACAATGATGCCAAGGTCGTTGGCTTTGTCTTTAGGGATGTCACCTGAGCGCACCGAGTCCAAAACGCCCATCGCGGTTGCGTACTGCACCGTACCCATAAGGATGTTGGTGTAACGTTCATTGTCAACGGTGACCTTGCTGACACAAATTGTAGCTGGCCGCACCATGACGTCGGTGTTCAAAATAGCCAGAACCCGGCTGTGTCCTTTCACTTGGTCACCAAGAAGATTGGCAAATGCAGAGCCAAACGGTCCGTCCAATTCACCAATGGCCACTTCTGGTTCAGCTGCCGTGCCTGGAGGGCCACCGGCCACAAGACTTTCTCCGACGCGCAAAGCAATGCGTTCGCTCATGATGTTTCTCCT
>JAHZKN010000071.1 GCA_022600335.1 Alphaproteobacteria bacterium | reverse complement strand
ATGCGGGTTCCGATTGCCCCTTCAGCCCTCGACCGAAGCGGATGAAGGGGGCTTTATACGGCAAATTTGCCTTAGCGCAAGGGTTGCGGGCAACCTGACGCGGCCCTCTGTGAGGTCATGCAGATCGCGATTTGCCGAGACCATAGGCAAGAAAGTTCGACCCTATCACTCAAAAGCAATTTGGTTGCTCGACCCTCGCTGCACCAATGGCCTGACCAAAGCCCGCCTTGACAGTGCCCCGCCTTGCATGGCTAGAGCATGGTCAACCCACGATTGATCTGAGATTTTGAGGCGCTGATTGGGCGCAACCGCATTGGAGCAATCTCAGTCTCAGCGCAACTGAAGAGGACTCCGCCAATGGCTCGTGCACTGATTTTCCCCGGACAAGGGAGCCAGGCCGTTGGCATGGGCAAAGAGTTAGCGGATGCATCCCCTGCAGCTCGGGCTGTATGTGAGGAGGTTGATGCTGCCCTTGGGCAAAACCTGTCTGAGATAATGTGGCAGGGCCCGCTTGATGTGTTGACCCTGACGGAGAACGCACAGCCTGCCTTGATGGCCGCCTCGATGGCAGTCGTCCGTTGCCTTGAAAAAGAGCATGGGCTGAACATCAAAGATCAGATCGCATTTGTGGCTGGCCATTCCTTGGGGGAGTATTCTGCACTGGCTGCGGCTGGCGCTCTGACGATTGGGGATGCGGCACGCTTGCTTAAGCTGCGTGGTCAAGCGATGCAAAAGGCGGTGCCAGTTGGCAAGGGTGCAATGGCCGCTTTGCTCGGGGTTGATCGCGATGTCGCACAACAGATCGCTGACAAAGCCGCCGAGGGAGAGGTTTGCCAAATTGCAAACGACAATGACCCAAAACAAGTCGTGCTATCTGGCAACAAAACAGCAATCGATCGGGTCGCTGAGGTTGGCAAAGCGTTTGGTCTGCGCCGGGCAGTTCCATTACCAGTATCTGCACCGTTTCATTGTGCGCTGATGCAACCGGCTGCCAATGCGATGGCCAAAGCTTTGAATAGTGTCGACATGCAAGCCCCCGTGGTGCCGTTGATAGCAAACGTAAAGGCCGCCCCGCTCACGGATCCGGGTGAAATTAAACGCAGCTTGGTTGAGCAGGTAACAGGCACCGTACGATGGCGCGAGTCTGTCACTTACATGACAGCGAACGGCGTCACTGACTTTTATGAACTCGGGTCGGGCAAAGTCCTTGCCGGATTGGTCCAGCGCATTGAAAAAACAGCCAAGGTTCAGAGTTTGCAAACATTGGTTGACATTGAAGCTGCACTGCCACAACTCAACGCATAAGAGGAAAATTGATGTTTGATCTCGATGGGAAACACGCTCTGGTCACGGGCGCGACAGGAGGCATTGGCGAAGCAATTGCCCGCAACTTTCACAAAATGGGTGCAACGGTTGCGCTGTCTGGTCGCCGCGCCGATAAGCTTGAAGCACTTGCCACAGAGTTGGGAGGGCGAGCCCACGTCGTACCGTGCGATCTAGCCAGTCGTGAGGATGTTGCAGGCCTGATTGACAAAGCAACGAAGGCCATGGGCCAACTTGATATCTTGGTCAACAACGCCGGCTTGACCAAAGACAATTTGTTTATGGTGATGAAAGATGACCAGTGGGATGACGTCATTGCCGTCAATCTCACATCGACATTCATGCTGATGCGTGCTGCTACCCGCACCATCCTGAGAAACAAATCGGGCTATGGCCGGATCATCAACATTTCATCTGTTTCTGGGGTCATGGGAAATCCAGGCCAAGGTAACTATGCCGCTTCAAAAGCCGGCATGATTGGGATGACCAAATCGCTGGCGCGCGAAGTGGCCAATCGCGGCATCACTGCCAACTGTATCGCGCCTGGCTTTATTGCAACGCCAATGACAGAGATGCTGAACGACAAGCAAAAAGCTGAGATTTCCCAGCATATTCCAGCCCAGCGCTTTGGTAGTCCCGACGACATTGCAGCCGGTGCGGTATACTTAGCCAGCGAAGCGGCTGGATACGTCACGGGCCAAACTCTGCACATCAATGGTGGGATGGTGATGCTTTAGCCGAGGTGCCTTGCCCTTCAAAAGGCCCAAATAGCCCTGAATTCAGGGCTGAGACGGTCTAGGAGACCACTGGCCAACCCCTGGGAAACATGTTAACGACCCCTCGTTTTTTGCTGCACCTGCGCGCAAAAGGCCCTATCCATCGGAACCCGCTTGACCGCGATGTCGGAAGCGGTCCAGGGTCGCTTTTACTTCGAGGCGGGGCCCACCTGGACGCAGCCAGTGGAACCGGGCGCTGGGTTAATTGACAGAAGGTTCTGGCAGTACAGCCTAGCAGTGAAGTATTGGAGCCGGTCCCGATTTGGGCCCATATCGAAACCAAAGTTTGACGAAAAGACTCGAGGAAAGACGATGAGCGATGTCGCGGAGCGCGTGAAGAAAATTGTAGTTGAGCATCTTGGAGTTGAAGCCGAAAAGGTGACTGGCAATGCCAGCTTCATAGATGACCTTGGCGCAGACAGTTTAGACACTGTTGAACTCGTGATGGCGTTCGAGGAAGAGTTTGGATGTGAAATTCCAGACGATGCCGCAGAGCACATTTTAACAGTTGGTGACGCTGTTAAGTTCCTCGAGAAGAATGCATCAGCTGCCTAATCTGACTTTCGGATCCTAAGGTCTACCAAGGCCGAGTGGTGGCTACCGTCTAGCATTCCAGGTGTGTGCAATGATTGCATTGTATACGTCTCGGTGGCGGCAAACAAACGGCCTCGAAGCTACCTTTTCTTTGGACATCAGGATCCATTAGAATTTTAGGCCAGGCGGCTGCAAGATATGCCGTCGCACTGTCGCTCCGACCATCTGGTCGGTGCACTTGTTTTAATCACAGTTTAAACTCGTTTGGTGGAGCACAATGCGTCGGGTCGTCGTCACAGGACTGGGATTGGTCACCCCGGTGGGCTGCGGGGTTGAGGCGTCGTGGTCTAATCTTCTTGCTGGTGCCAATGGTGCACGTCGCGTGGAAGAGTTTGAAGTCTCTGATATCGCCTCACAAATTGGTTGTTTTGTGCCCAGGGGCGCAACGGAAGACGGTAAGTTCAATCCTGATGATTGGATGGAACCGAAAGAACAGCGCAAAGTTGATGACTTTATTATCTACGCGCTGGCTGCCGCCGAGCAGGCGCTCACCGATTCAGGCTTTGAGGCCAAGACGGAAGCTGAACAAGAGCGTGCCGGTGTGCTTATCGGCTCTGGTATCGGGGGCCTGTCTGGCATCGCGGATACGTCGATCTTGCTCAAGGAAAAAGGTCCGCGCCGGGTTTCACCATTCTTTATTCCAGGCCGCCTGATCAATTTGGCATCTGGCTACGTTTCTATTCGCCACCAACTCAAAGGCCCAAACCACGCGGTCGTCACAGCCTGTTCGACCGGCTCGCATGCGATCGGCGATGCTGCGCGGCTCATTGCCCTTGATGATGCGGACGTGATGGTGGCAGGTGGATCTGAAAGTCCGATCTGCCGCATTGCACTTGCCGGTTTTGCAGCCTGCCGCGCGCTTTCCACCGGCTTCAACGATCAGCCACAGAAAGCCTCTCGCCCCTATGACAAGGAGCGTGATGGTTTTGTCATCGGCGAAGGGGCGGGCATTGTCGTCTTAGAAGAACTCGAGCGTGCAAAAGCACGTGGTGCAACAGTTTACGGTGAAGTGATTGGCTATGGCATGTCGGGTGATGCGTATCACATCACCGCTCCGTCAGAATCCGGACATGGTGCCTATCGCTGCATGCAGAACGCGATGAAGCGCGCTGGCGTTTCAGGCGCTGACATTGACTATGTCAACGCACATGGGACGTCGACGCCGATGGGCGATGAAATTGAGTTAGCGGCGGTCGAGCGGTTGTTTGGTAACGCCGCCGGCGATCTGGCGATGTCATCGACAAAATCAGCCATTGGGCATTTGTTAGGTGCTGCTGGAGCGGTGGAGGCAATATTCTCACTTCTAGCCATGCGCGACAATATTGTGCCACCGACGCTGAATCTCGATAATCCTTCCGTCGAGACAGCGATTGACCTCGCCCCGCACCAGGCCAAACCGCGCGAAATTTCGACGGTTTTGTCCAATTCCTTCGGGTTTGGTGGCACCAATGCATCGGTTATTATGCGCCAGTTCGATTAGATTCGGTGCCGAGTCGCGGTCCACAGCCGCGGTGCACTAGGGGCTTCCGTCTTTCGCCATAATTTGCACTACGCTGTGGCATCAGATTGAGGAGTTGGCGGGGTCCAGTTTCCAAACCCATCCGCGTTTCCACCAACGCCAGCTTGGTTGAGATTTGCCAATGTCTGACTACCGTCGCGACACACCTCCCACACTCTCCGTTCGTGGCGGCGTGCGTCCACGCAGCCCCGCAGAAGCTCTTGAGCCCGGCCGCGCCCCGCTGCGCCCGCGCAATCGCCGCCAAAGGCGCGCGCCCTCGCGCCGCGTCAACCGCTTTGTGCGTTTCTTTTCCGGTATCATGACACTGTCGCTCATTCTTTTGGCGGCATTGGTGATTGCCAGCGGTGTGATGTTTCATCAATTTGAAAAACCAGGTCCTCTTGCTGTCACGCAAACCGTGTCAATTCCCAAAGGTGAGGGGCGCATTGCAATTGCGCGTCGCCTCGAGGCTGAAGGTGTGATCTCCAGCCGTTGGGCATTCGTAGCAGGATATTTGATGCGCAGTGGTTGGCGCACGCAAAAAGGCATGGATCTCAAAGCTGGAGAATACGAAATCAAAAGCGGTGCCAGCATGCGTGAGGTGCTTGACACACTCATTGCCGGCAAGTCCGTGCTCTACAAGATCACCATCCCCGAAGGGCTGACCAGTCAGCAGATTGTTGCTCGCCTCAATGCCGCACCGAATTTAACCGGCGAGGTTGTTGACATTCCCGCTGAGGGCACGCTGTTGCCTGATACCTATAGTTTTTCAAAAGGGGCCGACCGGCAGGAGCTGCTCAACCGGTTTGCAGCTGAGCAAACCAAGCTGCTTGCAAGCCTGTGGGAAAATCGGCTTGCCGACCTGCCGATTGCATCCGTACAAGAAGCCATTGTGTTGGCCTCTATTGTTGAAAAAGAAACTGGCCGAGCAGACGAACGAGACCGTGTTGCAGGTGTCTTTGTGAACAGGCTGCGCAAAAAAATGCGGCTCCAGTCGGATCCGACAATTATCTACGGCCTCGTTCAAGGCCAAGGCTCGCTTGGGCGACCGCTGACCAAAAAGGATATTGCCTCGAAGACAGCCTACAACACCTATCAGATCAATGGTCTGCCTCCGGGGCCGATCTGCAACCCAGGGCGAGCCGCAATTAGCGCAACACTTCAGCCAGCCAAAACAGATGACATCTACTTTGTTGCGGACGGTACGGGTGGTCATACGTTCTCAAAAACTTTGAAGGCGCATAATGCGGCCGTTGCAAACTGGCGCAAGGTGGAGCGCCAACGTCGCAAACAGGAAGCTCAGCGTGCTAAATTGACAACGCTGACGGACGCCGATACCGCAATTCCGAATCCACCTGCATCTGATGACGCAGCTGCTGTGACAGTTGCGCCCGTTCAAGCCGCTGCACCCAAGGTGGTGAAAGTACCAGCCAATGCGACAGGTGGCGAACCAACGCCAAAAGGCTCACAAAACGAAAAGGTGGCCCCATTGAAGGGCTTGAGAGCCTCGACCGTTCCACTGCCCATCCGCCGACCAGCACTGTAGGTCGGCAAGCCGCTGCGCAGTAATCCCTGAGAATCTTGCAAAGCAACCGTGCCGGGCCCGTTGTTTAGTTTGGCGACAAAACCCATTAAACTTCCAATCCGAGTCTTCTAGCACCTGTCAGGGTGCCAATTCGACGTGGCCACGTCGCGTGCCTCACGTCACAAACAATGATCGGTTGGAAGCCCCATGAGTGTGCAATCCATGACAGGGTTTGGCCGCAGCACCGGAGAAACCGATGCGTGGCGCTGGGTGTGGGAAGCCCGTAGCGTCAATGGCCGAGGCTTGGATATTCGCTTGCGCTTGCCGCAAGGTTTCGATGAGTTGGATCAGAGCGTCCGCAAGGCGATCCAAAAGCGCTTTAAGCGCGGCTCGGTGACAGTGTCTCTGAGTGCCACACGGCAATCTGGGGACGTGGAGCTGCGGCTCAATGAGGCTGTGTTGCGCGATGTGTTGAAAGCGGCAGACCATGTGCAGAAAACAACGGACAGCACAGCGCCGTCCGTCGATGGCCTTCTGGCGTTAAAAGGTGTTCTTGAAGTTGTGGAACAATCTGACAGCGATGATGTGAAAACAGCAGTTCAACAGCAAATGTTAAAAGATTTAGAGGCAGCTTTGAATGGCATGGCGGCGGTACGCATTGCTGAAGGGGAACGTCTTACACACATCCTCACTGAGAAAATCTCGGAAATCTCCGACTTAACGAAGAAGATTGAAGCTGCCCCGTCTCGCAAACCAGAGGCTATAAAAGAACGCCTCAAGGAACAAATCGGGCGGCTTGTCGAAACAGGAACAAATTTGGATGATGCGCGCCTGCATCAAGAAGCGGCATTCCTTGCAACGCGGGCCGATGTCGAAGAAGAAGTCAAACGGCTCATGACTCACGTCATAGCAGCAAAAACGCTCATCAACGGAAAGGAGCCTATTGGCCGCCAGCTTGACTTCCTGGCGCAGGAATTTAACCGCGAGGCCAACACGATTTGTTCAAAAGCAGCGTGCAATGATGTTTCTCAGGCAGGTTTGGCGCTCAAGGCTGCTATCGATCAAATGCGCGAGCAGGTGCAGAACATTGAATAACAAGACCGGCTCTGACGAAGATAAACATCCTCCGCTGCACCGTCGCGGCTTATTACTTGTTTTGTCATCTCCGTCTGGAGCGGGAAAGACAACGCTGTCGCGTGCTCTCCTCGACCGGGAGCCAAACATTCACCTCTCCGTTTCCGTGACCACGCGGCCACCGCGCCCCGGTGAGCAGCATGGCAAAGATTACTTCTTCCACACGAAAGCTGAATTTGAAGCTATGCGTGATGCTGGTGGTCTATTGGAGTGGGCCCCGGTGTTTGACCACCTGTATGGCACGCCGCGACCGGCCGTTGAAACGTTGCTTGAAGCAGGCAACGACATTCTGTTCGATATCGATTGGCAGGGTGCGCAGCAGTTGTCGGAAAAATTGGCCGGCGATGTTGTGCGCGTGTTTGTGCTGCCACCGTCGGTTGCAACTTTGGAACAGCGTCTGCGTGATCGGGCACAGGATTCAGATGATGTCGTGGCGCGCCGCATGCATGCGGCATCCGATGAGATCAGCCATTGGGCGGAATATGACTATGTTATCGTCAATCACGATGTGACAACCAGCCTCAAAGGTCTGGAGTCGATTTTGGCCGCTGAGCGGTTGAAGCGTGAGCGCTTGCTTGGCCTTGGCGCGTTTGTACGCGACCTGCAGAAAAACCTCTAAGTCAGGTTGATGACGGAAGCGGGCAACGCATGGTGCTGTCGCGGCTATCTCCCCGCGTTTGATTTTTCAAACACCAAGGCCAGGCGGACAAATTCATGGACGCTTACGTCCTCCGCTCTGATGGTCGACCCCAGTCCTGCAGCTTCCAGCAAGTCTATGGGGTTGGGCACCAATGTCCTCAGTGACGCGCGCAGCATTTTTCGCCGCTGCCCAAATGCTGCTGCTGTGACCTTACCCAGGGACTCTGTACGTGGATTTTGTCCAGTGGCAGTGAGGGGATGAAACACAACAATAGCAGATGCAACTTTTGGCGGCGGCGTGAACACATCGGGCTGCAGGGTCATGACAATTTCCGGCCGCGCCCGCCACTGCGTGAGGACCGCCAGGCGGCCATAGGCTTTGCTTCCGGGCTTAGCGACGATGCGTTCGGCAACTTCTTTCTGAAACATCAGAACCATGCGTTGAAACCACGGTGGCCACGGCTCAGTGTGTAGCCACTGAACAAGCAGCTGGGTGGCAACGCCGTACGGGAGATTGGCGGCAATCACTTTGGGTCCGGGAAGGTTCGCCGCCTGATTAACCCAGTCAAACCCCAATGCGTCGCTGTTGTGCACGGTGAGCTTGCTGCCAGTGTGGTTTGCAATGTCTTCTAAGGCTGGCAGACACCTAGCGTCACGCTCAATGGCCACCACATGGTGTGCGCCTTCCATCAGCAAAGCACGGGTCAGTCCACCGGGGCCTGGGCCAACTTCGATGACCGTGACGCCGTTTAATGGCCCTGCCAGATTTGCAATCCGCCGCGTGATATTGAAATCAAGCAGGAAGTTCTGGCCAAGGCTTTTCTTTGCCTTCAAGTCAAATGCTTTGATCACGTCGCGCAAAGGCGGAAGGCCATCGGGGCTGGCACCAGGCCGGTTCATATTTTGCGCTCATTTTGATTTGAACTCGGTGCGCGGGCGTCAAAAATGGCTCGGTTGTGAGCAATCATGCGGGCACATTTCAAGCTCTCGATAAAACTGCTGGCCGAAACATCGCCGGTGCCAACAATGTCAAGTGCACTGCCATGGTCCGGCGACGTGCGCACAAAAGGAAGTCCGAGTGTAATGTTGACTCCGCGATCAAAGGCCACTGTCTTAAGCGGAATAAGGGCTTGGTCGTGATACATGCAAATCGCCGCGTCGTACTGGTCGCGTGCCGAGGCGTGGAACATGGTGTCGGCTGGTAGCGGCCCGGCAATTTGCAAACCTTCCGCGCGCAGGTGCTCAAGCGTCGGTACAATAAGATCACGTTCTTCTGCGCCAAGCGTTCCGTGTTCGCCAGCGTGTGGGTTAAGGCCGGCAACGGCAACGCGTGGTTTTCCAATCGCGAAATCGCGCCGCAAAGCACCGTCAACGGTGTGCACTGTCGTCGTGATGAGTTCCGATGTAACTGACTCTACAACTTTTCTTAGCGGCATGTGCACGGTTAGTGGCACAACGCGAAATGAGTCTGAGGCAAGCATCATGACAGGGCGCGTCGTGATTGCCTGAGGTTGCAAGCCACGATGCGCTAGCGATCCCAGAAATTCAGTATGCCCCGGGTGCGGAAAACCTGTCTCAGTGAGGCTTGCCTTGGTGATGGGGTTGGTGACGACGGCTGACGCCTTGTTAGTCATCACAACATCAACTGCTTGCTCTATCGATTGGATGACGGCTGCAGCATGATCTGAATCGGATTGGCCAAGCGTGAGGGGTGCACCCAGCGCAACTGAAATCACCGGCAACGCGTGTTGAAAAACGTCGCCAGCCTGCTCCACACTCGAAATCTCTGAAATCGGAATGGCCGTGCCCAAGTTTGCAACATGCGCTCTGATGGCTGTGACATCAGCAAAGAGCGCAAACGGCGGCAGGGCAAGTTGGGCCCGGTGACGCCAGGCAAGCGCGGCAATTTGTAGACCAACACCAGCTGGATCACCCATTGTGACGGCAATGGGCAGACGGGTGCGGTTTTGAGCGTCAGTGGAGTGCGTGGTCATCTATAGACGATGGTCGCATCCTGGCGCAGATCCTTCAAATGTTTCCGGGCAAGAATACCAAACTCTTCTTGGCGAAGTTCTCCTTGCTCCTTGAAGCGTTTTTTGGTCTCCAAGGCGACGGTATTGCGCCCGCAAACAACCCACAGCTGGATGCCATCCGATCCCTGGAGCGACGGTGGCAGCATATCGCCGTCATTCGCGCCCAGTAACATAGAGCGTGTGGGTTCTGCGACCGCAGATGACTTCAACGTGCCGAGATCCTCAAACTTTGCTCCAGGTAGGCGCTGGGCAACAGCTGCTGTCGAAGCACAGCCCTTGAACTCGCTTCGTGCTTGATCTGCCAACTGCAGCTGCTGGGCCATCGCACCTTGGTTGGCCGACGATGACATTGGAAGAGTGATGCGCTGAACCTTCAAATCTACATCGCCGTTGGCAGCAGCGGCGCGGTCCATAAACCGGTCAACATCGCGGGTAAGCATGGCCACCTGAAAACCAAACCGCCGACGTACAACGCCTTGCCATGACATCATACTTTTAAAGCGCGAGCGCATAGAGGAGATGTCAGTGCCGATACGATTGAGATGGGTTGCGAATTGTTTGAGATCCATCTTATTCTTACTAGCGATGTTGGTGAGAGTCTTATCAACCGCGGCATCATCAACCAGCAGATTGAGGCGTTTAGCCTCCTGCAGCTTCAACTTTTCTTCGACCAGTTCCTCGATCGCCCGGCCGCGCGCACCCTTGCGCACCTTTGCCTGTTCCTCACGCTTGATGCGATTGACCATGTTACGTTGCAGACCTTTGATAAATGAGATCTGCAATTTTTTTGCTTCTTCCCGGCTTTGTACGTTCTTCTTCTTCATCAAGGCCTGAAAGCGCTCATTGATAGATGGATCTTTGAT
>JAHZKN010000070.1 GCA_022600335.1 Alphaproteobacteria bacterium | reverse complement strand
CACAGGAATGGATAACTACCGTACAAAGAGATTTTGTAAAGCTCTACTGGCAACGACTCTCACTCTCGGTCATCGATGCTACGTTGGCGCTCTACACGATTTCAAGTGCGGTAATGCAAACGTACACTGACTCAAAGCGACGCAAGTCTGCCCTCGACTTTCCAGACCTCATCACAACAACCGTGTCGTTACTTGAGGGCCCGCAGGCTGCTGAATGGGTGCTCTACAAACTTGATGAAGGCGTGAGCCACATTCTGGTTGACGAAAGCCAAGATACAAGTCCGGAACAATGGGCTCTCATTTCTGCGTTAAGCAGAGAGTTCTTCACCGGTCTTGGCGCAAACGATGCGGTACGTACAGTGTTTGCCGTGGGCGACGAAAAACAATCAATCTATTCTTTCCAAGGAGCAGCACCGCGCGAATTTGCCACTCAAGGGCGTATCTTTGAAACGCTTGCCAAAACAGCCCAGCAAGATTGGCACCAGGTTCCGTTGACGTTGTCGTTCCGGACTGTTGATCCCGTTCTTAATGCTGTTGATCGCGTATTTGCGGATCGCACGCGGACACCCGGCTTAACCTCGACGGACGAGGCAATCGAGCATCGTGCCAAACGCGTTGGGCAAGCCGGATTGGTCGAAATTTGGCCAACAGAAGCTTGGGATACAGTTGAAGATGGAAGCCCGTGGGCGCCCTTGGCAGAAGCGGGGCGCGGCGACCCTGTAGCCCGTGTCGCCGAACGCATCGCATCTCAGATCGACCACTGGCTACAGACCAAAGAGGTGCTGCCGTCTACAGGTCGAACCATCGAGCCCGGTGATATTTTGATTCTGGTGCGCAAACGCCAGCCCTTTGCGCCGGCTATGGTTGCGGCCTTAAAGAAACGCAACATTGCTGTTGCTGGTGCGGACCGCATCCATCTACTTGATCAAATCGCCATCCAAGATCTGTTGTCTCTTGGAGACTTTCTGACACTGCCGGAAGACGATTTAGCGCTCGCTGAAGTGCTGAAGAGTCCAATCTTTGGCTTTGATGATGATGACTTGTTGGCCCTCGCGCCGAGCCGAAAACAAAAGACGCTTTGGAAAGCGCTTCTCGACAACCGCGCCGACAACCCACGTCATGCAGCCACCTGCGAAACCCTCAAGCGCTGGCGGAAACAAGCAGACTTTGCGCCGCCTTATGAATTTTTTGCCCGCCTGTTTGACAAAGACCGCGTGCGCGACAAACTTTTGGCACGCTTGGGACCTGAAGCTGGCGATGCGTTGGATGCATTTATTGATTTGGCGTTGTCGTTTGACGAACAGGAACCGCCGTCTCTTTCAGGTTTTCTCACCTGGATCCGCGCAGATAGCCATGAAGTCAAACGTGACTTGGAAATGGGCCGCAACGAAGTCAGGGTGATGACTGTGCATGGCGCAAAGGGCTTGGAAGCGCCGATTGTGTTTTTGCCCGACACCTGCTCCAGACCGGCATCACAAAAACCAAAGACTGTCATCGCGTTGCCCGATATAGAACGACCGCAGGATACTGCGGCTCCTTTTTTGTGGACCATCAAAGGGGCAACAAAACTCAAAACCATAAAGGATGTTGTCAAGACCCACGCGGAAGCAGAATGCGACGAAAGCAATCGCCTCCTTTATGTCGCGATGACGCGTGCCCGCGACCGGCTTTACATTTCAGGGTTTGAGGGGCACAGAGACGGAATTGCGCCTGGTAGCTGGTATGAGGCGATCAATGCCGCATTGGCATCGAACCTCATGGAAACCACGGATCACGCAGGTGGTCCGGTCTTGCGCCATCAAACGGAACAAACAGCTGAACTCGAAGTCGCCAAGACAACCTATCGGCAGGAAAGCAAAGGGGCGGCGCATCCGGATTGGGCGCATGCACCAGCGCCACAAGAGCCGCAGCTCTCTATTCCGCTCGCCCCGTCGCGCCTTGCGCCCTACGAGATTGATGATGAGGGCGAGCCACTTGCAAAACAACCAGCTCCGCTTGCAACAACTGAGCCGCAAACGGCAAGCCCATCAAGGCTCGCAGGCGATAACCGCTTTTTGCGCGGCACACTTACCCACGCCTTGTTGCAGCACCTGCCAAATTTTGACACCGCCCAGTGGACTGACATCGCACAAGGATTCGTCGATGTCAGGGGAGCGCAGCTTGCGCCGTCGACGCGCAAAAACATTGTCTTAGAAACCTTGGCGGTTCTTACAAACCCGCAATTCGCACCGCTGTTTGGCCCTTCAAGTCGCGCAGAGGTGCCCATTGTCGCAAATATTCCGCGCGCTGCGGGTGAAGGACCCGATCTCAGACTAAGTGGTGCGATCGATCGCCTTGCAGATAGGGGCGATGAGATTTTTGTCGTCGACTTTAAAACAAACCGCGCACCACCCAAAACGACTGAGGCTGTCGCTGATGCCTATCTTCTCCAACTTGCCAGCTATCGCCTGGCTTTGCGCCAGATCTATCCCAATCGTGTGATCCGAGCCGCACTTCTGTGGACCGATGGGCCGCGGATTATGGAGATTGAAGCAACGATATTAGAGCGTTACGAGGATAAGCTGTGGCAGTTGGACACCAAACACCTTGACGCTTGAGGATCGCGTTCCTACCTATTGCAGCAACGACTGAGTCCACCGTCCGAAGCTCGGGCGAGAACAAGGAGATTGCATCCAATGGCAACCAATGAAGTATCAGATGGCACGTTTGAAGCAGAAGTCTTGAAGTCTTCTGAGCCTGT
>JAHZKN010000069.1 GCA_022600335.1 Alphaproteobacteria bacterium | reverse complement strand
GTGCCTTTTTAACCGTTGCTAATTCAGATTTTGTCAAAACATTGGATGAGACTTTGCGCTTTGTTCTGCGTTTTAATCCATTAGCGAGTGAATCTCTCAGCGAGTAAACCGTGGCACCACTTGCTTTTGAGCGCGCATAGTCAGCGTGAATGGCCATAAATAGGCTGGCCTTGTTGCGCTCGGCATAGTTGACCCGTTCAGAGAGTTCAATAAATACGTCGCGGTCGCGCGTCATGAGGACTTTATAGCGTCCCGTAGCTTCCAGTTTATCTCGCAGGGCTTTGCCAAAGGCGAGAACGACGTCCTTCTCGACGACGCCGTTTTTCTTAGCGCCAGAGTCTTGCCCGCCGTGCCCGGGGTCAATGACAATGACAGGCTTATAGGATTTGGCTGCCATAACTGATGGCCGCTGCGCTGGGGCTGGCAACGGGGGCTGCAAGCCACTTGCACCCAGGCCGTAGGTTGGTCGCGGAATGTTACGCTTGGCGGCAGATTTTTGCGGGGCGGAGACCGGAATGATTTCCAAAGCAAGCTCGTGCTCTTGGCCATCAGCTGATCTTTCAATGGATGCTTTGTCAACGACGA
The DNA here is from genome assembly GCA_022600335.1 of Alphaproteobacteria bacterium. GTDB lineage: Bacteria > Pseudomonadota > Alphaproteobacteria > Rhizobiales > Hyphomicrobiaceae > JAHZKN01. The sequence goes on along the minus strand of JAHZKN010000069.1, from coordinate 1,996 downwards.
CCGGCTCCGTCACTTCAATGACAATGCGCGATTGTCCAGGTGCGGATTTGCCGCTGCGAAATGTTTTGACTAAGCCAACAGGTGCCCCGGCGATGGGAGCTGGCAACTTCAGCTTAATATTTGGCAGCTCAACCACAACCCGGTTTGGGCCGGCGAGTGAGAACACTTGGAATTTGACATGTTTTTCGAGGCCGATGCGGAACCGTGTGCGTTTCTCTTCGATAACGCGATCGGAAACGGGAGCACGGGGGGAAAGCGCCCGCGCTAGAATGTCTGTTATACTTTCAGCGTGCGATGCGGATGCTGTCCATCCCATCAGCGCGCTCAAAAGCACGATATGCGGCGAAATTTGCCGCACCGGTCCGAAAACCATTTCGATCGACCCCCGTCTACGCAACATGGTCCCAACTTTGTTGAGTTATTGAACGGTGAACCGGAAAGATGGCCTTTTCCGGGACAGCGTCAGGCAATCTTAAGGTTATGAAGCTCAGACGGTTAACGGGCGCTTAAGGTATTGGTGTGTTTTGATTCTTTCGGGGCCGCTCCGGCCTCAAACTGGGCCGTTGAGATGTGCTGAGGGCGCGGCCCCCGGCCTTGGCGGAAGGAGCCGATAGTTGTCACCGCAACGGCACCCTAAGGCGATTTCCAACGGCTCTTGGCAGCCGCATCGCTATCACGGCACGACACCCACTCCGTCTCACCATCAGCCCGGGTTTCTTTCTTCCACAACGGGGCGTCAGACTTCAAAAAGTCCATCATAAATTGGGCAGCCTCAAAAGCGGCTTGACGATGTAGTGACGCTGCGATCACCAGAACAATTTGCTCACCTGGCAGCAGCTTGCCAACCCGGTGCACGATAAGGCTTGCCTGTAGCGGCCAGCGTGTCGCGGCCTCGGCCTCGATACGCTCTAGTTCGGCTTCGGTCATGCCGGGATAGTGCTCGAGCGTCATGTCTAAAATTGTATGGTTCGCGTTTTCGTTGCGCACCAGTCCGGTAAACGTCACGCACGCGCCAATGTCGGTTCGATCTCGGCACAAACGCGAGAGCTCATCTCCGACATTGAAATCTTCTTTTTGGACGCGGACAGTCACGAGTGTCTTACTGCTTTTTCAGTTGGCTTTTTTGTTCAAATGGATCAGGACGACATCAGATCTATTTAGCCGCCTGTGACAGGGGGAAAGAAAGCAACTTCGCGCGCTGCTCCAATCTCAGCATCGCTTTTGACATGTACATGATCAATCGCTGTGCGAATAACGTCCGCGCGAGCAAACGCTGCTTCATATTCCGGACCACGGGTTTTCAGCCACGCAATTAGGTCAGCAACGGTTGCGACCGAGTGCGGTGCTACGACGGTTTCCTCAGCACGGCCGATTTTTTCACGTACCCAGGCAAAATACAAAAGGTGGAGTGCGGATTGTTGTGTCTCTTTCATCGCCTAGCGCTCCATTGCATGGCGCACGGCTGCTCTCAAATAGTCGTAGCCTGTCCACAAGGTCAGCAAAGCTGCAAGCCATAAAAACGCCAGTCCAACGGTTGTTGTGCCGGGCAGTAGTTTGTCAATGGCCGCACCGGCAAGGAGCACGCCGAGAGCGATCATTTGCACGGTCGTTTTCCATTTGGCGAGTTCCGTCACGTGGATTTTCACATTTAATTCGGCGAGAAATTCGCGCAATCCAGAAACCAAAATCTCACGGCACAGAATAATTACAGCAGCCCAAATTGAAATTCCGGAAATTGTCTGGTCGTAGACTAGCAGCATGAGCGTGGCTCCGACGAGAAGCTTGTCTGCAATCGGGTCCAACATACGGCCGAGCTCGGACTGTTGTTTCCAAGCACGCGCGAGATATCCATCAAGCCAGTCCGTAATGCAGGCCAATGTGAAAATAGTAAGAGCCGCCCAACGTGCGGTATCACCCTTGAGAAAGAACAAGCAGGCAACCAATGCGGGCACCGCCACGATTCGCGCATACGTCAGCACGTTAGGCAATCGAAGGT
>JAHZKN010000068.1 GCA_022600335.1 Alphaproteobacteria bacterium | reverse complement strand
TTTGCAGCCGTGTCATAGCAATCAACGCCCAACACGACCCGCACACGAGAGCGCATCATACGCCCGCGACAATGACACCATTTGCGACGCGTCTAAAGCTTGCAGATCCGGGCCTGCCCATAACATTTCCAGCCCCAGCTGCCACCTTTGGAGCATCTGTAGGTGCGCTTGCCAAACGTATACCCGGGCGTCGAGCCGGTCGCCATCCACGCTGCCCAAGCACCCCAATCGGTTGCTTGCAGCAACACTTCATCGACCTGAAACTGAGCGCCTTTCTTTGTTGTGGCTTCTCCGGTGCCTGCCTTTTTAAAGCAGGTTTTGGCCGAGACAGCTGTTGTTGCCGTCAACGACACCGCTGCAGCGATGCATAATGTCGCCGCTGTTTTGGAAAGCAAAGTCATGATGTTCCTCCATTTCCTATCCTCAGAGCGAAGTAGAAGTCAGGATTGTATAACTTGCCATACAGACATCAGAGCAATACACAGCAACCTTGCCCATTCCGGTGATTTTAAGCGGTATGGTGGCGCGATTGCATCGACAACAGGCACGGCAAAAGCGTCTCGCGTCTAAGCTGCCACTTCAAGATTGACAGCTTTAGGGCCCTTGCCACGCTTGTCGGGCTCAGTTTCAAATGAAATTTTAGAACCCTCTGCAAGCTCCTCCATGCCAGAGCTTTGCACCGCAGAGACATGCACAAAGACATCACTGCTGCCGTCATCCGGCACAATAAACCCATAGCCCTTTTGATGATTATAGAATTTCACAGTTCCAGTTTGCCGCATTTGTCTAAGTCCTTACCCAATATGGTCTCTCCAACGCATTTGGCTCGGACATGCACAAACACCTGCCGCCGCACATTGGGAGCAAACCAATGTCAACGAACACTTGAGTGAACACGTAAAGATGTAAGACACCAGCGGGCCGCATACGCTGAGATTACGAAAACTAATCGAGTGACTGCATCATGATAACTTTATCATGAGTGCCGGACTAGTATTGTGAATACGCTTTGACTGCGCAACCAAAATTTGGGACTTGCAGCGCAAATTCCCAACACAAAACTTTGATCAGTTGCGCTCGCCCGAGAGCCAACAAAGTTCGTAGTTCGCAGCCGCACTACGTCCCAGAGTTGTGCACAATACGGGTAAAAGCATCTGCAGCTCATCAAACAATGCATATGGTGGATTAATAACGACAAGTCCGGTCGCCTTCACTGGACCGCCAACGTCGAATGCATCGATCTTTAGCTCACAAACAAGACACCTGTTGACTTTGAGGTCTTTAATTTGGTTGTGAAACTTTGCAACGCGTTTGCAATCTTTGATCGGATACCAAAGGATCAAGGTCCCGGTTTCAAAGCGCTGGTGATGATCACGAATGCTCTGGACCAGACGGTCGAACTCACCGGCCGCCTCAAACGGTGGGTCGACAATGGTGATACCGCGCCGTTCTTTCGGCGGTAGAACTGCTTTCAGCACACGCCAGCCGTCCTGCCTCATGACCTTGACCTGGGTGGATCTCACAAATTCGCGCCGCAACGCTTTGTGATCCTCAGGATGCAGCTCATTGGCGATCAACCGGTCATCCGCGCGCAACAGATGGGCCACAAGTTTGGGACTTCCAGGATACCGAATGAGCTCTGCCGGTGGGTTTTCCGTTGCCACAGCCTGCAGGTAGGGAGCCAGCAATGCGATCACATCAGGAGCAAATTTTGCATCAATCAGGCGGCCAATGCCATTGCGCCATTCGCCTGTCTTGGTAGCCGCCTCATTGGTCAGATCGTAGACACTGACGCCTGCATGAGTGTCTACGACGCGAAATGGTGCTGACTTTTTCTTGAGATAAACAATAGCGCGGGTCAGAACGACGTGCTTGAGCACATCAGCAAAGTTTCCAGCGTGAAAGGCATGGCGATAGTTCACTGCAACATCCGATGCTTGATCAGCCGGCCCACCACAACACGACACCTGAGAAAAACTGCCGGTCTCGGGCCGAAGTCGCCCGAATAGGTCGGTGCGCTGACAGCTTATCCACACAAAGGCGTTAGTTGTCTCTCCCTTTGCAGGATCGAATCTGGTGCCTAGCAGAAGGCTTGCCCAATCTGCACCCGGCAAACTGCCACAATGGATTTCTGAAAACGCGTGCTCTGGAGAACGGTAGTATGGCTAATTTTACCACTCACATCGCCGCTGGCACCCTTGTCGCTGGTGCTCTCGGAACTTTGACACTGGCAGCTGATGTTGTTGCACCAGAAAACGTTGTTGCCGTTACACTGGCCGGTGTTCTTGGGTCTGTCTTACCGGATATCGATCTACAAAAATCCCGGGCAGGGCGTGGCATGTTTGCCGGTCTTGCAGTGTTCTTCTCGTTCGCAGTGCTGTTTTCCTTTGTCCTCAAGTTTTCCATTGCGGAGCTTTGGATCTTATGGCTCGGCGCGCTGATCGGTGTCCGCTATGGACTCTATACGATCTTTCATAGCCTTTCCGTGCACCGTGGCAATTGGCACTCTCTAATGGCAGGCGTCCTGGTGGCCGCACTCACAGCGATTGTCTTCAAGTACGTGTTTGATCGCCATGAGGGTGTCGCCTGGCTAGCAGCTGGATTTATGTTTGTCGGCTATCTTGTGCATCTGGTTCTCGACGAGATCTATTCGGTTGATATTACGGGCCGCCGGCTCAAGACCTCGTTTGGCACCGCGGTCAAATTTTTTGATAATCGCTACCCATCAGCCGCCATAGCAATGGCGGCAGCAACAGCTGTGGCGCTGGTCATGACTCCGTCACCTAAAACCTTTGTCGACGGTATCTCATCGAAGGAAATGTGGGCGGGCCTGAACGATCGAATGTGGCCACAAGATGCATGGTTCGGCATTGTCCCACGCCACAACCAACGGACAGCAGATGTAAAGGCGACCACCCCTAAAACGCTCCCACTTGCGACGGGTTCGCTCCCAGACCAACAACACCAGGAGGCTGAGTAACGTGAGGCTAGCGCGATGTCACCTACTCTGCGGCGCACGGGTGGTTTCGTTGAGAGAGTAGCTAAACTCGTTTGCCAGCCAAGCCATCAAGATAACGGTCGATTAAATCCTCGACCAGCGGAGCTGCAGCATCCGTCGTAACGATTGATAGCTTGTCCGTTGTCGATAGTGACGTGATGCCATGAACACCAGCCCACAGCACGCGCGCGGCACGCTTCAATGGAGCAGATGCCGCTTCCGGCTGTAGACGTCCAAGTTCACCTTCAACCTCTGCCAGCAAGTTCTCCAACTTTTCTTGGTACCATGGCGGTATCGTTGCACCTGGCTGCATGTGGTGCTCAAATAATAGATTCCAAAGCTTTGGATTGTCATGGGTGAAATTCAAGTAGGCCATTGCAATGTTCTTGATGCGCTGGCGAGGACACTCCGTCAGAGGCACGGCTTTCAAAGCAAGATCAAGCCTGTCAAGCATCCGACCTT
>JAHZKN010000067.1 GCA_022600335.1 Alphaproteobacteria bacterium | reverse complement strand
CCGGTGGCTTGTCAGTGCGCACCACGCTTGATCCACGATTGCAGGGACTTGCCAAACAGGCGCTGATGGATGGACTGGTGGCGTATGACCGGCGCAAAGGATGGCGCGGTCCAGCAGCAAAAATTGACATTGCAGGCGATTGGGGTCTGGCGCTGGGTAAGATTGATTCACCGCGCGATATTCAACCGTGGCGATTGGGTGTTGTGCTTGATGTCACGGCGGCAAAAGCCGTTGTTGGTCTCAAGCCAGCGAAGTCGCAAGCCGGCAAATTCGTCAAGGGCCGTGAGGCGGTCGAGATCAAATTTGCTGAAATGAAATGGGCCAAAGCGAAAGGTAAGGGCGCACCCAAGTCTGCCACCAGCGTGCTGAATGTTGGTGATGTCATCTATGTCGCCCCTAAGGACTCTGAAAAACTTGATGGTGTTTGGACACTCATGCAGATCCCAGAAGTCAGCGGCGGTCTGGTGGCCATGGATCCGCACACCGGCCGCGTGTTGGCCATTGCCGGCGGGTTCTCTTTCGATATGAGCCAGTTTGATCGCGCCGTGCAGGCTAAGCGCCAGCCAGGCTCGTCGTTTAAGCCTGTTGTTTATGCAGCAGCCCTTGATAATGGCTATAAGCCAACGTCGATTATTCTCGATGCTCCGATCGAAATTGAACAGGGCCCCGGCAAGGAAGTGTGGCGACCAGAGAACTACAGGAAAAATAGTTCGTACGGACCCACTACACTGCGCACCGGCATAGAAAAATCACGCAATCAAATGACCGTGCGCCTGGCGCAAGATATGGGCATGCCGTTGATCACGGAATATGCGCGCCGGTTTGGCGTTTATGAAGATTTGCTGCCGGTGCTGTCGATGTCGCTTGGCGCTGGTGAAACGACACTTCTGCGTATGGTCACCGCATATTCTGTTTTCGCCAATGGCGGCAAGCGCGTGCGGGCCACGTTGATTGATCGCATTCAAGATCGCTGGGGTAAATCTATTTGGCAACATGATCGCCGGACCTGCAGTGCTTGTGTTGTGTCAGACTGGTCGGAGAATGTGTCGGAACCTGTCCTGTCCGATGATCGTCGCCAGATCATTGATCCACATACGGCCTTTCAAATTACATCGATGCTCGAAGGTGTGGTGCAGCGTGGCACAGCCACCAGCTTGAAAAAACTTGGCATGCCATTGGCTGGCAAAACCGGCACAACCAACGAAGAAAAAGATGCGTGGTTTATCGGCTACTCGCCGGATCTGGTTGTCGGCGTCTATGTCGGCTTTGATACGCCAAAACCGATGGGCAAAGGACAAACCGGCGGTAAAGTCGCGGCCCCGATTTTTGGTAACTTCATGAAGATGGCACAAGCTGGTAAGCCGGCAACCCCGTTTCGTGTGCCACCAGGCATTCGCCTGGTGCAAGTGAACCCGCGTACTGGTCTGAGAGCCAACCCCGGTGATCCGAACACAACAACGGAAGCCTTTAAGCCAAATGAATATCCAGACGATGCGTATTCCGTGGTTGGATTTTCAGAAACGACAAGCCCTGATGGTCAATACGATGATAGCTACTCGCCGGATCGTGGGTGGCAACAGGGCCCCGGGCGCGGCGGGCCTGGCACGCTTGGCCCTGGCCGCGGTGGTCTTTGGTGACACCCGGACGTACAGGCCGTCGCTTTAAGGACGGTTTGCTTAGCGTCCCACGGGTTGGTTTTGCGGCATCCACGCAATTCTGTTTTCCGCCGACTGCGCGCATTCGTGCATTTACAGATTCGTGCGACCACCTATATCATGGCGGCAACTCCCAATTTTATGATTACCAGGAGGCGGCCATGCGCGCTGAAGCGCAAAAACTTGTCGAGTCTATCGAGGAGGCACTAGATCTCCTGAGGAGGCATCTTTGACCCGGTGAAGGCCGAAGCACGCCTGGCAGAACTCAACCATGAAGCAGAAAATCCAGATCTGTGGAACAACCCTCAGAACGCGCAAAGTCTGATGCGCCAACGTCAGCAGCTTGAACAAGCGCTGTCGGTTCTAAAAAGTCTAGAGACAGACCTTGAAGACGCGCGCACCCTTGTCGAACTTGGTGAGACAGAGGGCGATGCTGATACCATTGCAGAAGGCGAAGCTGCACTCGCCCGCTTAGTCGGCGAAGTGCAAAGTCGCAGTGTCGAAGCCCTGCTTTCGGGCGAGGCCGATGCCAACAACAGCTATCTCGAAGTGCATGCTGGTGCGGGGGGCACAGAAAGCCAGGACTGGGCCGAGATGTTGCTGCGCATGTATATGCGCTGGGCTGAGCGGCGAGGGTTTGCTGTTAAAGTGCTTGATGAAAGTCGTGGTGAAGAAGCGGGGATCAAGTCGGCAACTCTTGAAGTCAGTGGTGAAAAAGCTTTTGGCTGGCTGAAGACAGAGGCAGGGGTGCATCGTTTGGTGCGCATTTCACCGTTTGACTCCAATGCTCGACGCCACACCAGTTTTGCGTCCGTTGGGGTTTATCCTGTTATTGATGACACCATCGACATCGAAATTGATCCATCAGATCTTGAAATGTCGTTCACGCGTTCGAGTGGTGCTGGTGGCCAGCACGTCAATAGAACAGAATCAGCGGTGCGCATTGTGCACAAGCCGTCTGGGATTGCGATCTTCAGCCAGGAACAACGTTCCCAACACCAAAACCGAGACATTGCAATGAAGCGCCTCAAGGCGCGGCTTTATGATCTTGAGCTGAAACGCCGCGAAGAGCGCGCGATGGAAGCAAATGCCGCCAAGTCAGACATTGGCTGGGGGCATCAAATCCGCTCCTATGTACTGCAGCCCTATCAGTTGGTGAAAGACCTGCGCACTGGTCAACAAAGCTCGGACCCGTCGGCCGTGTTAGATGGGGATCTTGATCCGTTTATTGAAGCGGCATTGGCGCATCGCCTTGAGGGTGGCACGTCAGAGGTTGAGGCTGAAGATGTTGAGTGATGTGATCACCCCGTTTTGTCGAGTCATGGAATGAGCCAAGCTCCGTCCATCTCAGTTCTCGAGACAGCCGGGTTTTCAGACTACGCCTTGCTCGATTGCGGTGGTGGGCGCAAGCTTGAACGGTTCGGCTCGATTGTACTTGATCGCCCTGAAGCACAAGCCATGTGGTCACCCGCTCTTGGTGTCAATGATTGGCGCAATGCGCATGCAAGTTTTTCGTCTACCGGATCTGATGACCAGCGTGGCAAATGGCAGGTTGCCAAACCGATGCCAGAGAGCTGGCCGGTGAATATCGATGCGGTGACGCTTGAGTGTCGCACACAGGGGTTATGGCACCTTGGTTTGTTTCCCGAACAGCTACCCCATTGGCTGTGGGTGAAACAGCGCTTGGCAAGCGTGCCCAATGCAAGCAAACCACCGCGTGTTCTCAACTTATTTGCCTACACGGGTGCTGCATCGTTGATAGCGGCAGCCGCGGGCGGTGAAGTTACCCACGTTGATGCTTCTAAGAAAACCATCGCTTGGGCGAAAGACAATCAAGCTGCTTCGCATTTGCAGGACGCAAAAATCCGTTGGATTCTTGATGATGCGTCAAAGTTTGTCGCCCGCGAGGTGCGTCGGGGCAAAACCTATGACGTGATCCTTATCGATCCACCAAAGTTTGGCCGTGGCCCAAATGGCGAAGTATGGGATCTGTTCCAATCCTTGCCAACCCTGCTGTCGGAATGTGCAAAATTGATCGCGCCCGGACCGGCAGCGATCATACTTACCGCTTATGCTATACGCGCATCCAGTTTGGCGTTTCATACGCTCGGCCAACGGGTGTTGCGCAGCCAGGGTGGCACATTTGAGTGTGGTGAGTTGGCTGTCCGCTCAGAGGCCGATCAGCTGTTGCCGACATCCATGTACCTTAAGTGGTGGCGATAGCATGATGAAGAAACCGATTCCGCGCGCGCAGAGAGATCGACGGGGTGATACGCGCCATGCCGACCCGAGTGCGGCTCCGGCATGCGATCAACCGATGGTTATTACAAGTCTGCAAAACGAGAGAATCAAAGCTGTGCGGGCGCTTGAAATGCGCAAAGAGCGCAAGGCGACGGGGTTGTTTGTTGCTGAAGGGGCGTCCGTGATGATGATGGGCGAAGAGCACGACATCGCCCCAGAACTCGTCGTTCGGTTGACCAACAATCCAGACGAACCAAAACGGACACAGGCCTTCTGTACGTGGGCAATGGAACGCGGTGCGGATGTGCTTGAGGTTACCGCGCGCGTGTTGGGAAAACTCGCGCACAAGGACAATCCGCAATCGTTGCTAGGTGTTTATCGCCAGCGTTGGGCGAAGCTTCCACCCCTATCCGCATGCAAAGACACAGATTTGTGGTTGGCGTTGGAGGGTGTGCGGGACCCTGGCAATCTTGGCACAATTATTCGCACAGCTGACGCGGTGGGTGCGGCTGGTATCATTTTGATTGGTACGTGCTGTGATGCCTATACGCGCGAAAGCGTGCGCGCGACAATGGGTTCTATTTTTTCGGTGCCGCTGGTGCGGGTGTCACAACAGGAATTTATTGCGTGGTGTAAGTCTTGGCCTGGCGATGTCGTTGCGACGCATCTTGATGGGAGTGAAGACTTTCGCAACGTCACCTATCGCGGTCCGGTGCTGTTGATGATGGGGAGCGAGGGTCCGGGACTGACTGAGGCGCTTGTCGCCGAGGCAAGCAAAGTGGTGCGCATTCCAATGAACGGCACACTGGATAGCTTAAATCTTGCTGTGGCTACGGCTCTGACACTGTATGAAATTCGCAGGCCACATCTCTAATGTTGTGGCAAAACCTGGCTGCGCTGCCTGCGGTGCTAAACGGCGTTGGGCCAGGTTGTTATAATAGCAATACCGACAGCAGCACAGGCAAGCATTGCCCATTGAGCGGCCCGACGCACTTTCAACCAGCGGCTCTGACGCCGGGCACGTTTCAGCCACTGTTCGCTGTCTGATGCCGCATTTTTTCTGCTCTGACTTTGCTGGGCGGCGACAACCCAATGAAAGCCCGCTCCGCTCGTTGGTTCTGGCGCAGGGGTAGGGTCGATCGGTTTCCGTTTCTGCACGCGCGATTCATTCGGCCTTGAGTGGTCAGGCGCATCAGAGCGTGCTGGGCTTGCCATAGTCAATGGCTGCGGTGCTGTGTTCGCGCGATGCGCTGCAGGTGTTTTTGCGAGAACTTCTTCAAGTTCTTTGGTGAGTTGGACTTCAACTTCCGAAGGGTCGGTATTGAGACGGGTATCACCGGATGGCAGGCCGCTATCGGGTTCTGGATTTGGAACCGGACTTACTTTTTCTGCGCGTGGGGTGAGACCAAACATTAGCGCACCTCGCCATAGCAGACGGGGCCTGACTGGCGCGACATGAGGACCAGCGCCTGTGCACAGCGCATGTTGCATTGGTCGGCGTAGTTTGTGAGGTGAGGAGGGGTCATGGCGGCAAACAAATATCTGGCTCTTCATCTTGCCAGAGCCGCCGCCGAATCTGGACACTGAGTTGACTGTGGCCGACCCCCTAAAGGCCACTTGGCTCACTTTAGAGCACAAGCTCCGTATGCTGCAAGTTGTTTTCTCAGTGGGATATTTTGTTCTCTTCGTTGAAGGGGGCTGACTTTGCCGCGTGAGCTATGGCAAGACGTTTGTTGCGCTCACATCCACGCTGTGAACCAGCAACTGCGGGTGTGGGAGACGTAATTTCTTGCTTTTCAGCCCGCCCTTGGTGACGATGTCCGGCGCTGCAGAGCAAACGTAATGCAAAGGAGCCTGCCTCATGCTGCCCATGGTCGTTGGTCTAGCAATTTTTCTCGGCATTCATCTGCTGCCAGCATCGCCCGAACTGCGTCAGGGTCTTATTGGGCGTTACGGTGAGGGCGCGTACAAGATTGGCTTTGCTCTTGTGTCGCTGGTTGGTTTTGCGCTGATTGTGATCGGCTTTCACAAGCTTCAGCTGCATCCGGAAAAAGCAGGCCCGCTGTGGGACCCACCAACATGGACACGCTCAATTGCGCACTTGCTGATGCTACCGGCGTTGATTTGCTTAGCTGCTGCTAACATCCCGTCTAAAATCAAAACAACGCTCAAACATCCCATGCTGGTTAGTGTGAAACTTTGGGCGTTTGCGCATCTGATTGCCGCTGGGAGTAGTGTGGCTGCCGTGCTTTTGTTCGGTTCGTTTTTGGCCTACGCCGTTTATGATCGCATCTCTTATAAGTGGCGCGAGGGCAGCGCAGAGCTGGCTGCTGCACCACAGTCTTATGCGGGGGACTTAGCAGCGATTGCCATTGGCAGTGCGCTTTACGCGGCGCTGCTCTTGGGTGGACACACGTGGCTGATCGGTGTGCCAGTGTCGTCAATTTCAGTCTTCTAAGTCCAGTGCAAAAGAGGCTGTTCTTGCAAACACGTGCCTGTTGCGTAGTGGTACAGAGGACAGTCAAACGAAAATTGGCAATAAAAACGGACCGGGAAATCCCCGGTCCGTTTTTAAATTCGATATGGACGCCGTGCTCTAACGTGTCAGAACAATAAAATCGGTATGTTTGCCAGTTTCATTGCTCTTTGGATAATCAGAAACAATCAGCGATGAGCCGGGTTTCATCAGGTCTTCGATTTGATCACGGGTATCTTGCGGGATGTCAATTCTGTCGAGTGCTAACGTCGCCGGGTGGACCCGAGACTGAATTGGCCTGAGGTTCGACTTCTTGCCGTAATACTTGCTGTACCGCGTTTGACGTCGGCTCTTTTGTGCGGTGCGGCCTGACTCAAGCGAGACAACATTCCATTCAAGGCCGGGGCCGTTTTGCGCCGCGTCAATGGCGGTGAAGAGATGTGTGCCAAGTGCGACGTTTGGATCTTTGATCGACACGGGAACGTCGATGATCTCGTACCAGCCTTGGCGCGCATAAAGGCGACCGGTCTTGCCGCTGATAAAGATGGAAATCGGTTTGGCGCGCTGTTTTTCTGATTCCTTGAACTTTTCTTCCGCAGCTTTTGCCGCAACGAGGCGCTTTTTCACCGGCACAAGTTTCGCTTTTGCCGTTTTGACGGTCTGTTTGACCAGGGTTACGCTTGATTGCAGGCCAGAGATGCGACGCTGGGCAGCAAACACAGCTTTATGTGCGGCTTCGGCTTCATCACTCAGGCGCAGCGCGCGATCATCAAGTGCGCGTTCCAACTCAGCAAGCTTTGCAAGCTTATCGGCCGTTTGACGACGCGAGACGTTGCGATATTTGCGGTCAAAATCTTTTAGTTTGCGATGTGCAGCAGCAGCGTCTGCGTCGGCTTTTTTGGCGTCCTTCTTTCGTGCCGCGACGGCCGCCTTGCCTTTTGCAAGCGCTGCCTGTGCTTCTTTGAGCTCTACTACGGTGCGCTTGGCGTCAATATGATAAAGCTCAAAGGCTTCTTTGGAGGCGGCCAGCTCGTCGGCAATCTGCGCTTGTTTGGCAAGCCGTTTGCGGCGGAACCGATTGGCGCGCTCACTGCGATTTGAGTCCTCAACGCGAGCAACCGTGGTGGCGGCATTTGCAGGCCGGACCCCAATGACAGCGCCAAGATCTGAATCTATACGATTGCTCGGTTTGGCCTCAGCAACGGCGACTGTGCCGTCACGCTGGTGTCCAGCATGAGATGGCATGTTGCTGTCTCCACCTGGCAAGGGCTGGAACAGCCGTGCGTGTTGAAACTTTTCAGGCAGCACAGGATCGTCAGCAACAATGACGCGGCCGTGCATCTCGGTGATGCCAAACAGCGTCTTTGCAAATGAGTACGGCAAACGCACACAACCATGTGAAGCTGGATAACCGGGCAGTGGTCCCCCATGCATAGCTACGCCTGACCACGTGATGCGCTGCATATTGGGCATCGGTGCGCCAGCATACAGATTGGAGAAATGCCGCTTATTCTTCTGCAGAATTGTAAAGATGCCTTTCGGCGTATCTAAGCCGCGACGGCCAGATGAGATTGGCGCTTGGGCAACCAAGCCTTGTTTGTCATAGACCTTGATTT
>JAHZKN010000066.1 GCA_022600335.1 Alphaproteobacteria bacterium | reverse complement strand
GATGCTCAAGTGTGCGCAAGAAACGATACGCAGCATCGAGATCATTGCGCACATCGCTGGTAATCCAGCCACGTTCCTCAAGTCGTTCGAGAGCCTCCAGCGTTGGGCGGACGCGCAGATCTGCTTGGCGCCCACCAGCGATCAACTGCTGCGTTTGCACAAAAAACTCAATTTCACGAATGCCACCGCGACCGAGCTTCACATTGTGCCCGGCAATGGAGATCTCACCGAGGCCGCGAAACGCGTGTACTTGCCGCTTCATGGCGTGAATGTCTGAGATGGCTGCAAAATCAAGATACTTGCGCCAAATAAATGGGGCCAGTGCCTGCAAAATTTCTGCACCGGCTTCAAGATCGCCTGCAACGGGGCGCGCCTTCAATAAGGCTGCCCGCTCCCAGTTTTGACCAACGCTTTCGTAGTAAGATAGAGCCGCATGAACAGAGAGTGCAGCCTGAGTGGCGCCCGCATCCGGCCGCAATCTGAGATCCGTCCTGAACACATAACCATCTGCAGTGCGCTCATCCATGAGCTGCACCAGATCACGTGTCATGCGGACAAAAAACGACGACGATTCAAGACCATCACGAAGCTTAGCAACGTCAGGATCAAAAAAAATAATCAGATCGATGTCGCTAGAATAATTGAGTTCGCGCGCACCGTGCTTGCCCATCGCCAGCACGATATAGCCTGAGCCAACGTCTGGACGGCTATCGTCTGATTGATCCGCTGGACCGACCTGCCAGTCGCCGTTTTGGACCGCCTGGCGAAATAAAAATCGCACCGCGTTTTGCAGCGTGATGTCCGCAGTCTCAGACAATACATCGGTGACGTGCATCACCGGCCAAACACCCCCTAAATCGGCCAGCGCCGTTAGCAACGCCACCTCCGATTTGAATGCGCGCAGCAAGCGCATGGCTTGGGGTTTGTCTTGAGCTTCTGCCATGGCGACAGCAAGCTCGGTTTTTGCCATCGCAAACCGCACGTCCGGATCACTGCTCAGCAGCTTAAGCAAACGCTCTGGCGCACAACGGATGAGGCCGGATAGGTAGGGAGAACCGGCAAAAATCCCGACCAGAAGACGACGCACTTCGGGCCGCTGCAAAAGAGCGCCAAGTGGCGCAAGACCATCTGACTCCGTCGCCTTTTTTTCCAGCGCTTCAAGTTCACAGTCGATGCGGGGTTCGAGAGTGGAAACGGGTGCGCCAGTCACACGATCTGCAAGTGAGGTTTCAGCAGTTAAAGAAGTGTCATTGCTCAAACCAGTCACCCTACCCTGAGACCTGCCTTTGAAACCCTTACGTCGGCCGTGGCTGGCACGACATTACCGTCTGACAATTCTGCAGATCTAAGCGGCAGAACGAGCGCCACGCATAGACCTGGTTTGTTATCATCCAACTCTACCGTGCCTCCGTGCATGCGGGCAACACCTGCAACAAGGCTCAACCCCAACCCCGTTCCTGGTTTTGTGCGGCTCTGTTCTAGGCGCACAAAGCGATTGAGAACCCGCTTGCGATCCGCCGGGCTTATTCCAGGACCATGATCTCCCACTCGAATTTCGACAGATCCGTTGCGCGGACGTACGTCGACTGTGACCTCGTCTGGTGATGCGCGGTTACCGGCGGCGACAGTTTTCTGTCCGTATTTGATGGCATTATCGATCAAATTGGCAACCGCCTGCACAATCAATTGCTTGTTGGCGTGAATTTTCACCGGCCCAGATGCCGTAGTCTTGATAGACAATCCACTTTCTTCTGCAACCGGTTGGTAAAGCTCGCTCACGTCATCCAAAATATCGGCAACATCAAATGTCGTTGCAGTTTCTTCAATGGTGCCGGCCTCTAGTCGCGCGATCAAGAGCAGCGCATTAAATGTTTTGATAAGCCCATCAGCTTCTTCAATTGTCCGCTCAAGTCCTTCTCGATACGCATCTCCGCCGCGCGGGTCGCGCAGGGCACCTTCGGCGCGGTTGCGTAAACGGTTTAGTGGCGTCTTGAGATCGTGGGCAATATTGTCAGACACTTCCCTGAGACCAAGCATCAACTGTCCAATACGATCCAACATATGGTTGAGATTGCGGCTTAGATCATCCAGCTCGTCGTGATGCCCTGAAACAGCAATACGTTTGCTGAGATCACCACTCATAATCGATTGGGCGGTTGTGTTAATTGCAGAGATGCGCTGCAGAATGGAACGGCTCACTGCAAAACCCGCTGCAATAGCGGCAAGTGTCAGAGCGACAAACGTCGCAACAAGGAACCAGCGTAACCAGGCAGAAAATGCTTCTGTGTCGGCGATGTCGCGGCCGATATACGCCACGGCCTCAGAGCCAAGACCAACGCGCAACGCCACGCCAGAACGCTCGCTGCCCTCACCAACACGCGCCGCTTTCTGATAGCGAAAAACGCCACCCTTCTTTTGCTCCTGCAAGGTCTTGGGTTTTGCAGCTAGATTGCCAGCAAGACGTCTGCCGGACCTGTCTTCGACATAATAAAGGCCAGGGCCTGGCACTTGCGCTTTCCGTGCCACGGAATCAACCACATGAGCCAACCCTTGACTTGCATAATCCTGGGCAACGGCTCCTGCTTCATGCTCCAACGAGGCGACCACCTGACTAACAAGGTGATCGCTCGTTTTCCACATCAAGAGTGTCGTGACAGCAAGTGCCGCCAAAACAAAAAGGCCCGCAACCCAGGCTGCAAGACCAAAGACATTCGATGTCAAAACCGATTTGGGTGAATTAGCGGGCGTCTTCACGGACCATGTATCCCGCCCCGCGCACAGTGTGCAGCAAAGGCTTATCGAAGCTCTTGTCAATCTTGGCGCGCAGACGTGAAACATGCACGTCAATCACATTCGTCTGCGGATCAAAGTGATAGTCCCAAACATTCTCGAGCAACATGGTCCGGGTCACCACTTGGCCGGCATTTTTCATGAGATATTCAAGCAGGCGAAATTCTCGCGGTTGCAAATTGATCTGTTGCCCAGCCCGGGTTACGCGATGAGACAGGCGATCAAGCTCAAGATCACCCACAACGTATCGGGTCTCCTGTTCACCTGGTGTAACCCGCCGTGTCAGAGCCTCAATGCGAGCCAGCAGCTCGGTGTAAGCGTAGGGTTTGGTTAGATAATCATCGCCACCGGCCTTCAGGCCCTTGACGCGGTCATCAACGTGTCCGAGCGCTGATAAGATGAGAACAGGCGTGTGGTCACCGGCAGCGCGCAGTTCACTAATGACGCTCAAGCCATCTTTTTCCGGCAGCATGCGATCCACGATCAGCACATCGTACTCGCCCTCTTGCGCCATGCTCAAACCTGCTGCACCATCTTCGGCAACGTCG